>UWSO01000016.1 GCA_900538385.1 uncultured Porphyromonas sp. | reverse complement strand
GGCTGGCGGTCACAACGGTCGTGAGGAGACGACGACGCTGGCACTGATACCGGCTGTGGCGCGGGCTATTGACCTGCCCCTCGTGGCGGCTGGCGGTCACAACGGTCGTGAGGAGACGACGACGCTGGCACTGATACCGGCTGTGGCGCGGGCTATTGACCTGCCCCTCGTGGCGGCTGGCGGAATAGCTTCGGGGCGCTCTATCTTGGCTGCTCAGAGCCTAGGTGCCGAGGGGGTGCAGATTGGGACGCTCTTTGCGCTGAGTGAAGAGAGTAGCGCGCATGCAGCCTTCAAGGAGGCGTGCGTCAAGAGTGACGAGGGGGACACGATATTGACCCTCAAGGAGCTCGCTCCGACACGCTTGCTGAAGAACGACTTTTACCAACAGGTGGCCACCCTGCAAGCTCGTGGCGCCTCTGCCGATGAGCTACGAGAGCTACTCGGACGGGCAAGGGCTAAGCGTGGTATCTTCGAGGGAGACCTCGCGGAGGGCGAGCTAGAGATCGGTCAGGTGGCTGCGCAGATAGAGCAGGTGCAGCCAGTGGTTCAGATCTTCAACAATCTTATTGCTGAGTACAATGTGGCTCGTGCGGAGCTACTCGATATGAACTGGACAAATTGCTAGGGGCTATACCTTATTATATATGTACGACAAATACACTTACCATCCTTATAGCCATCTGATAGGCGCTGGCGTAGCGTTGATAACTCCATTTCTGGAGAATGGTCAGGTGGACTCGGCTTCGCTGAGCCGTCTGACAGAGCATGTAGTCTCGGGCGGATGCGACTTTGTGGTGCTGCTCGGTACTACGGGCGAGTCGCCTACGGTCGTTTATCCTGAGCGACTATTACTGATCGATGTGGTGCGACGAGCCATCGATGGTCGCTGTCCGCTGGTCATAGGTGTCGGGAGCAACAACACGCAGGACCTGTGCCAGCGTATGAGCGACCCAATCTATGACAATGTCGATGCGATCCTCTCGGTAGTACCTTATTATAATAAGCCGACGCAGGAGGGGCTGTACCTGCACTATATGGCTGTTGCCGAGGCGAGCAAGAAGCCGATCATACTTTACAACATCCCCTCGCGTACGGGTTGCGACCTGCAGCCCGATACAGTGGCACGGTTGCAGCGTGACTCGACAAAGATCATCGGTATCAAGGAGGCTTCGGGGCATGTAGAGCGCATCGGAGAGATTCGTGAGCTGTGCCGTCCTGACCTGCTCGTCTACTCGGGCGATGACCACTTGACGAAAGATATCATTCGTGCTGGAGGTGACGGAGTCGTCTCGGTCGTAGCAAACGCTTACCCGCAAGCGATCAAAGCGCTTGTCTCAGCTCTGATTACAGAGCAACGGGAGCAGGCGGATGAGATTGATGCGCTCTTTACAGAGATGTATCAGTTGCTCTTTAAGGAGGGCAATCCCGTGGGCATCAAGGGGCTGCTTCACACCATTCAGCTCATAGAGACCTGTGCGGTGCGCCTGCCGCTCTGTCACGCTACGAAGCAGCTCACGAGCCGACTACGTGCGGCACACGAGGAGCTACTCGTACCCATGCAGCAGTTAGGAATAGAGCCTCGACTATGATACTGAGTTCGCTGAGTGTCATCAATTTTAAGAATGTCGCTACGGCAAACTGCCACTTTGCCCCCAAGCTCAACTGTTTCTTTGGGGGCAATGGGATGGGCAAGACCAATCTCCTAGATGCTATCCACTACCTCTCGGTGGTGCGTGGGCATCTAGGTACGACCGACCGCTACGCCATACGCCAGGGGGCGCAAGAGGCGATCATACAGGGCGAGTACCTATGGAACGATGGGCAGGAGGACAAGATCAGCCTGCGCATCTCTACTGAGCGGAGCAAGCAGCTCTCTCGCAATGGTCGTCTCTACAAGCGTCACAGCGACCATATAGGGCGCTATCCGCTGGTTATCATATCGCCACACGACCAGAGGCTCATACGTGGGGGTAGCGACGAGCGCAGACGCTCTGTAGATCGTATCCTCTCGCAGCAAGATGCGACCTATTTGGCGAACTTGATCAACTACAACAGGGCACTCGACCAGCGCAACAATATGCTGCGTAACCAGATCCACGAGCCAGCTCTGATGGACATCCTCGAGGAGACCTTAGCAACGACAGGACTGGCGGTCACGACGATGCGACAAGCTTATGTCGAGGAGCTCGTCCCCACCTTCGATCAGATCTATCAGCATCTAGCTGCGGGGGTAGAGCGTGCGGTCCTATCCTTTAGTGCCGGCAGTGCCAGCACCGCCCAGGAGCAGCTGCGCATACTACGCAATGGTCGTCAGCGAGACTACGAGTATGGCTTCACGGCGACCGGTTGCCACAGAGATGACTTTGAGATGCTCCTCGGTGAGAACCTCATGCGCAAGATAGGCTCTGAAGGGCAAAACAAGACTTACCTCATCGCCTACAAGCTAGCCGAGTACCGCTATCTGCAGCAGCATCTGACCAATCAGACCGCTCCCCTACTGCTTCTTGACGATATCTTTGACAAGCTAGACAGTGATCGTGTAGAGCGCATCATCGAGCTCGTCGCTACGGACACTTTCGGGCAGATCTTTATCACCGATACAAACCGCAAGTACCTTGACGAGATTATCTCCTCGAAGCAAGTCCCCTATCGCCTCTTCCAGATACAGGAGGGCTCCCCGACAGAAGTCACCGCAGGGTGATGGTCATTCTGCAAGAAAAGAGTACTCTTTGGGCTTGAAAATAGGACTTTAGCGCAAAGTCTTGTGGAAATAGTTTGTTTCTCCACTTTAATTCCGTATCTTTGTAGGGGCAAAGAGAGGAGACTCTGAAAAGCTTTCCCTTTGTCCCTTCTAAACAAAGCAAAAGGAGGTCACGGCGACCACCCATTGCCTAGATAGACAAGCATATAATCCCAAAACAATAAATATAGTAAGATGAAAAAGCACAACTTCTATGCTGGTCCCTCGGTACTGAACCGTGGCGTGATCGAGCGCACTGCTGATGCGGTGCTGAACTTTGCTGACATGGATCTCTCACTCCTTGAGATCTCTCACCGCAGCAAGCAATTCCAAGCTGTAATGGACGAGGCCGTAGCTACCTTCAAGGAGCTACTAGACATTCCTGAGGGTTACGAGGTACTCTTCCTCGGTGGTGGTGCTAGCCTTCAGTTCTACATGGTACCGCTCAACCTCATGGGCAAGAAAGCAGCTTACCTCAACACGGGTACGTGGTCTACCAACGCTATCAAGCAGGCTGGCTTCGTAGACAAGGTCTTCGGCACGGAGACAGTTGTTGTCGCTTCTTCAGAGGACAAGAACTTTACCTACATTCCTAAGAACTTCACGATCCCCGAGGATGTAGACTACTTCCACTACACCTCTAACAATACCATCTACGGTACAGAGATCCGCAAGGACTTCGACTGCAAGGTACCTCTTGTTGCCGATATGAGTAGTGATATCTTCTCTCGTCCAGTAGACGTCAGCAAGTACGACTGTATCTATGGTGGTGCTCAGAAGAACATGGGTCCTGCCGGTACGACCTTCGTAGTAATTCGCAAGGATGCTCTAGGCAAGATCGATCGTCCACTACCTACGATGCTCGACTACCAGACGCACGTCAAGAAGGGCTCTATGTTCAATACGCCTCCTGTCCTACCTATCTACACTTGCCTCCAGACCATGAAGTGGTACAAGGAGATGGGCGGTGTCAAGGCTATGGAGCAGCGTGCTAAGGAGAAGGCTGACGCTCTCTACACAGAGATCGACCGCAACAAGCTCTTCCGTGGTACTGTCGAGACTGAGGATCGCTCTCGCATGAACGTGTGCTTCGTCCTCAACGACGAGTATGCAGAGCTACAGGATGACTTCTTCAACTTCGCTACTGAGCGCGGTATGGTAGGTATCAAGGGTCACCGCTCTGTAGGTGGCTTCCGTGCATCTCTCTACAACGGCCTCGAGATGGAGAGCGTACAGGCTCTCATCCAGGCTATGCAGGACTTCGAGAAGAAGCACTAATCTCTCATTACTTACATAACACTATCTGTCCTACCCCGCAGCACCTCACACCAATAGGGGGTCTACGGGGTAGGCTCCTAAATAAAGATATCACTCACAAATACTATGACTAAAGTACTTATCGCAACTGAGAAGCCCTTTGCACCGGTCGCTGTAGATGGCATTCGCAAGATTGTAGAGGGTGCTGGCTTTGAGCTAGTACTCCTAGAGAAATATACAGAGCGTCAGCAGCTCCTCGACGCTGTCAAGGATGTAGACGCTATCATCGTACGTAGCGACAAAATCCAGGCTGACGTCTTTGAGGCTGCTAAGAACCTTAAGATCGTCGTACGCGCTGGCGCTGGCTATGACAACGTAGACCTAGAGGCTGCTACCAAGCACAACGTCTGCGTGATGAACACACCTGGACAGAACTCCAACGCTGTCGCTGAGCTCGCTTTTGCACTCATGCTCGGTATGGTGCGCAACCACTTCAACGGCAAGTCTGGCTCTGAGCTCAAGGGCAAGAAGCTCGGTATCCAGGGCTTCGGACACATCGGTCGCTGCCTAGCTAAGATCGCTCAGGGCTTTGGCATGGAGGTTTACTACAACAAGCGTAATCGTCTCGATGCTGCTGAGGAGAAGGAGCTCGGACTCACCTACTGCAGCCAGGAGGATCTTTTCAAGCAGTGCGACATCGTATCGCTCAATACGCCTAAGACCGCTGAGACTGTTAAGAGCATCAACGGCAAGTATGTCAAGATGATGCCTCAGGGTGGTGTCATCGTCAATACGGCTCGCAAGGAGATCATTGACGAGGAGTGCTTCCTCGCAGCTCTCAAGGAGCGCACAGACGTACGCTACGCTACCGACATCGCGCCTGATATGCACGAGGAGTACCAGAAGGAGCTACAGGATCGCTACCTAGCTACCGCTAAGAAGATGGGTGCTCAGACAGCTGAGGCAAACATCAACGCTGGTCTAGCTGCTGCTAACCAGATCGTTGGCTTCATCAAGGATGGTTGCGAGACCTTCCGTGTCAACTAATCACTAAATGACTTAGAGACTTTGGTCTCCTCTCCTAGAGGGGGGACTGAAGTCTCTCTTTCTTTTCATTCTTACCCTACAAAGACTCTCTATTATGGCTATAATCAAACCATTCAAAGGATACAGACCACCACAGAATCTTGTCGAGAAGGTCAACTCTCGTCCCTACGACGTGCTAAACTCTGACGAGGCACGCAAGGAGGCTGAGGGCAATCCCATGTCTCTATACCACATCATCAAGCCGGAGATCAACTTCCCCGCAGGCACTGACGAGCACGACCCCAAGGTCTACGACGAGGCTGTCAAGCAGTACCAGCACTTCAAGAAGGAGGGCTGGCTCGTACAGGACGACAAGGAGTGCTACTACGTCTATGCTCAGACGATGAACGGCAAGACGCAGTATGGTCTCGTCATCGGCGCTTACGTCGAGGACTACCTCAACGGTGTCATCAAGAAGCACGAGCTCACACGTCGTGACAAGGAGGAGGATCGTATGAAGCATGTCCGCATCAACAATGCGAACATCGAGCCGGTCTTCTTCGCTTACCCTGACAATGCTGAGCTAGACAAGATTGTCGCTAAGTACACGGCTGAAAAGCCTGTCTACGACTTTGTTGCCAACGACACCTTCCAGCATCAGTTCTGGGTCATTGACAACGATCAGGATATCAAGCGCATCACCGAGCTATTTGGTCAGATGCCTGCGCTCTACATCGCTGACGGTCACCACCGTAGCGCTGCAGCAGCACTCGTAGGTGCTGAGAAGGCTAAGCAAAACCCCAATCACCGTGGTGATGAGGAGTACAACTACTTTATGGCTGTTGCCTTCCCCGCAAACCAGCTCACCGTCATCGACTACAACCGTGTCGTCAAGGACCTCAACGGGCTAACCAGCGAGGAGTTCCTCAAGAAGCTTGAGAAGGACTTCGTCGTTGAGAAGAAGGGTACAGAGATCTACAAGCCAGCTAAGCTGCACAACTTCTCGCTCTACCTCGATGGCAACTGGTACTCGCTCACCGCTAAGCCTGGTACCTACGATGACAACGATCCTATCGGCATCCTAGACGTCACCATCTCGTCGAATCACATCCTCGATGAGATCCTCGGCATCAAGGATCTACGTAGTGACAAGCGCATCGACTTCGTCGGTGGTATCCGCGGTCTCGGCGAGCTCAAGAAGCGTGTCGACTCAGGCGAGATGAAGGTAGCACTAGCGCTCTACCCCGTCACGATGAAGCAAATCATGGACATCGCTGACACGGGCAACATCATGCCACCTAAGACCACATGGTTCGAGCCTAAGCTCCGCTCCGGTATCGTCATCCACGAGCTCAGCTAAAGCACAAACTCATCTTATATACGATTAGGGGACTGTACCTTTTGCGGTGCGGTCCCCTTTTTCTATTCTTTTGCGCTAACCGCTTGTAAGCAGGGCGTAAAGTCCCTACCCTTGCCAAGTGATCATCAACCGCCTCACGGAGCTTGGCCCCGACATCAGGGTGACGAAGATACAGTTGCTATATATGGAAACTTTGTATACCTTTGCCGTATGAACAGACGGATTAAGACCTATGGAGGCTATTTCCAAGCTTTTGCTAGGACGCTAGACAAGGAGGTACTGCGTAAGATAGACTACCTGCTACAGCTACTCAAGAGCGAGGAGCGACTGTCTAGTAGATTTGTCAAGCTGATAAGAGATGGGCTTTTTGAGCTTAGGATTAGTGCCAAGGGAAACATCTATCGACTGTTCTTTATCTTTGACGAGGGAGACATTGTGATACTGCTCAATGGCTTTCAGAAGAAGACTCAGAAGACCCCTCGCAAGGAGATTGACAAGGCACTAAAGATTAAAGAGATGTACTATGCAGACAAACAATCACAAGATCGAGGACTATGACGTCATACTTGACAGCCGTTATGGGGCTGAGGGTACGAAGAGTCGCAACACCTTTGAGGAGGAGGCACGAGCATTCTACGCATCTCAGATACTTCTAGAGGCTAGAAAAGAGGTGGGACTAACGCAGGCTGAGCTAGCCAAGCGCGTCGGCACCTCTAAGTCGTATATATCTAAGCTAGAGACTGGCTCTGTGGAGCCTAGCGTAGGTCTCTTCTATCGCATCATATCAGCCTTAGGACTGAGAGTGGAGATCGTCAAGCCACTAGGAGTATAGCGTGAAGCAAGTGCTTGCTTTACTTTGACGAGTCGCAAGCCGACTGCAGCCCTCACAGCGTGATACGCTCGTGGGGGCTTTTTCGTATCCACACTCTTCGACCTGTCCCAAGACGGCTTCGAGGTCGAGACCGCTATGGACATCGCCCTCCGTGACGGCACCCCCGCCAACCGCCTAGCGACCGACCTCAAGCAGTACCTCAAGTACCCCGACAAGCTATTCCGCAGGGTACGTGACGAACACGGACAGCTCCAGCTCTCCAAGCGTGCCAAGGAGTTCCACCCAGGGGCTGGCGTCTATCGCAGTAGCTACAAGAACGCCCGCAGGCTAGCCGTGACCGAAACGAACATGGCGTACCACAAGGCGAACAACGAGCGGTGGCGACAGCTAGACTTCGTGCTCGGCTACGAGGTGCAGGTCTCGGGGACGAACCCCAACGTCTGCCCCCTTTGCGTGGAGCTAGCGGGCAAGTACCCCAAGGAGTTCGAGTTCGTCGGCTGGCACCCCCACTGCAGGTGCCACGCCGTGCCGATCATGGAGGACATCGACAGCTTCCAAGCCCGCCAAGATGCACTCCTCCGTGGCGAGCGCATACCCGCCACGGGACAAGTGACTGAGCCTCCGAAGAACTTCACCGACCACCTCGCCAATAACAGCGACCGCATCGCACGCTCCAGCAAACGAGGCACGCTCCCCTACTTCGTCCGTGACAACTACAAGGTAGGCAAAGACGGCACCCTCACCCCGACATTCAACGCTCAATCTATAGAAGCTCGAAAGCAAGGTACATACGGCAACAAGCTCGGACGCAAAGCAACAAAAGAGGCGCAGACAGCTCTAGCCGATCACAAGACACTAGACAACTTCTCTGAGGCTCAAATGAAGAACTTTGAAGAGATAAATAAGGCTACGGGGTATAAGCGTGGAAAGGTGATGTCTTTTGAGGAAGCAGACAACGGACAATCTAACATTTCACGAGACGTTGAGAACTGCGCCTCCTGCGTAGTAGTACACGAGATGAGACTTAGAGGGTATGACATATCTGCCTTAAAGTACGACGCACGAGACGGGAGCTTTTCAAAGCTACTATCAGAGGACACTCGTAGCATCTGGATGACCGCTAAGGGGAAAACGCCTGAATTCTCAGCTTTGATAGGCGGAGAGCCAGACGACATTGTGAAAGCTATAGAAAAACAAACCCAGCCGATCGGTAGTCGCTACCATATAGGCTGGGACATTTCAAAAGAGTTAGGACATGTCGTGACAGCTGAGAGAACTGCCAACGGATTAGTTATTTACGACCCGCAGAGGAACACGTTTCTATCTTTAGAAGGAGTCGTAAAGGAGATGATGAGCGGTTCAAAGATTCAGCTACTACGTGTAGATAGACTACTCCTAAGAAGTGATTTTTTGAGAACAATCTCCTCCACTTTGAAATAGATCTTGTTTTATTACCAATAGAACCTGCTCATGAGACAATTGGACACCATCGGAAAAGTAGAGGTGAGGGTAACCGACTTTTGCTCCAGCGGGTATGGAGCTATTGCTGAGCTGGTAAACTGCTTTGTCCATTAAGACGCCCACACGCCTTACAATGTCCCAGCCGTTTGGTATCGCAATAGGCTTTAGTCGCTCTAATACGGAGGGGTCTATCTTATTCATAATGTATTCGTTTTCAGACACAACAAAGGTACAAACTAACAACCAATAATACAACACTATGAACGACAACAACGCACCGATAGACGAGACATCATTTGCCGATGGCGCACAGTGGGGCAGTATGTACAAGTCAGCCACAGAGTGTGCAGACGGTGACGACATCACGGACAAGCCTAGCAAGCGAGGCAAAGACGAGGACGAAGACGAGATCAAGACGGAGCCGAAAGGACTAGCCATCACCACACGCTACCTCTACAGACGAGCATACGGAGAGAGCAAGCTCTTTGACATCTTAGGCACTGAGCCATTGCAGTACGGCACCGCCACGCACGTACTGACGGGAGGAGACATAGATGCGCTCTCATTCCTCCAGTACATACTTAAGCATCAGTCGCTAGAGTGGTGCATCATGTCCACGTGGTGCCTAGCCACGCAAGACATACTACAGATACGGCAGTGGGTCGAGCAGGGCAAAATCAAGAAGCTAGACACTTACGTAGGCGAGAAAGTAGCTAACGCAGACCGAGTGCAGTGGATGCAGATAAACAATCTATACAGCGACCACCCGCACATCGGCAGGCTGGTAGCTTTCAAGAACCACTCCAAAGTCTTTGTCGGTGAGGGCGACAAATTTCCCTTTGTCGTCACCTCCTCCGCCAACGTCAACACCAACCCACGACTGGAGAACACGGTCATCACGATAGACCGAGAGCTAGCACAATTTTACAGAGATTACTACAACCAAGTGAAGCGCAACGTACGATGACACAGCAACCACAATACAAGGACATCAACCTCGCACAGCTTGAGGAGAACAAGGGGCAGATTGACGGGCTACCAGCCAACCCCCGCAACATACAGCCCGACAAACTAGCCAAGCTCAAGCGAAGCATTCTCGACAACCCCGAGATGCTCCAGCTACGAGGCATTCTTGTCTATCCGCACGGGGATAAGTACATCGTCATCGGAGGCAATATGCGCCTCCGAGCCATGGTCGAGCTGGGTATGACCTCCGCCCCTGCGTAGTTATCCCCAGCCACGTCACAGCCGACAAGCTCCGAGCCTACACGATCCTCGACAACAGCTCTATGGGCGAGTGTGACTGGCAAGCCCTCCAGCTCGAGTGGGACACCGCACAGCTAGACGACTGGGGCATCGACCTGCCAGACTTCACAGCCCCCCCCCTGTATGGACGC
Organism: uncultured Porphyromonas sp.; assembly: GCA_900538385.1. GTDB lineage: Bacteria > Bacteroidota > Bacteroidia > Bacteroidales > Porphyromonadaceae > Porphyromonas. Next base: position 38,771 of record UWSO01000016.1, on the reverse strand, counting down.
CCTGTTCCTACAGAAGTCATCACGCTATCGTGCTGATTCCGTTGCGCATACGAGTTCCAAAAGTAATTCCCCTTTTGGAACTTTTTGGTTCCAACGGAGGAACTTTCGAGTTCCAAGGGAGGAACTTTTCGATTCCTACGGAGGAAATGGAAAATTCCTCCAGAGGAAAGGAATAAAACTTCGGAAGAATCAGATGATACTTCGGAAGAAACGATTTACGCCCACGTGGAAAATAAAAAATAGCTACGTGGATATTTCAAATTTCCTTGGGAACTATCTTACTTCAGGAGCAATACTTGATGATAAATCAGCGCAAACATCCGTGCCTCATAGGTGAAACTATAGTTTCATATGGGAGAAACTATAGTTTCATGGGGAAGAGACTGTAGTTTCATATGTGTGGCACTGATTTCTCTGGTGGTATCCCGTCTGATTTCGTACCTTTGTGCTAGAAGTCTCCGCAATGTCGTGGAGACATTTACCTCTCTAGATAGCTTTATGAACCAAGTAGCTCCTTCTCCTGAGACTCTAGCCGCAGCGCATGAGGCGGTCGATATTTTACAGCGTGGTGGTATCATCCTCTACCCTACTGACACGATCTGGGGCTTGGGATGCGATGCAACCAATGAGGAGGCGGTGGATCGTCTCTCGGCGCTCAAGGGTCGCCCCACGGGCAAGCCAATGCTGATGCTGGTCGATAGCGACGTGCGGATACCATCCTATGTGCGCACGGTGCCGTCGATGGCCTACCAATTGATCGATGTGGCGGTGCGCCCGCTCACCATTATCTACCCCGAGGGACGCAATGTGGCTCCGCAACTGCTGGCGGACGATGGCTCGATCGGGATACGTATCGCGAGTGATACGCTCTGTCAGGAGATCTGCCGCATGCTACGCCGACCACTCGTCTCCACCTCGGCCAATCTGGCGGGGACTAGTTCGCCACACAACTATTCGGAGATTGATCCCGCACTGATCAAGATGGTCGACTATGTGGTCCCGCTACGCCAAGATGAGCATATCGACGGCATGCCCTCAGATATTATCAAGCTGGGGCTCAATAATGAGGTGCGGGTCATTCGCTAAGTAATAAGGTTAGTCAGAAGTCGCTAAACGCCCTTTTAGTGGCTCCTAAACACGGCCCGATCTATGAGTAAGAAGTCTCGGCAAGCTACGGTACGTCTGCGCTACATCGTCTCTGACCTTGTGGCGGTGCTGCTGGCGACGACGCTCTTCAACGTGGTGCGCTACGTGGTCGAGGATCAGAGTGCGACCTTTGGCGAGCTGTCGCTCTTCCTCTTCAACACGAAGATGTACTGGGTGACGCTCGTGGTGGTGCTCTTCTGGATGGGCTTCCTAACGCTCTCGGGGTACTATAATAAGGTGTTGGCGAAGAGCCGCATTGATGAGTTCTTCCTGACGGCTGGGAGTGTCTTCGTGGGGGTGGTCATCGAGTACCTCTTCCTCGTGGTAGACGACGTAATCGATGGGCGCAGTGAGCATCTACTCCTCTTCGCCCTACTCTATTTAACGCACTTCCTCCTCATCTATGCGGGTCGCCTAACGATTACTTTGCAGCAGATCAGGTATGACCGTATGCCGGAGCATTGGCCACAGATTCTGCTCATTGGCACGCCTGAGGTAATAGACAAGTTGCAGGCGGTGCGTATGGAGATGCATTACCACGCTGTGGCGCAGTTACCTTTCGGCTCAGAGCCTGTCACGCTAGAGCAGGTGCAGACGATACTGGATCAGCAACCGATCGAGGCGATCTATATGGTGGCCAATGAGGCGGACACGCTGCGAGCTACGAATCTGCTCTACGAGTTGTACCGCTGCAAGCTCCCGATCAAAATATACCTAGAGGGGGTGATGGGAGTACGCTCTTCGCTACAAGTGCGCACGCTACGTGGGCTACCGCTACACGATGTGACGCAGACGCAGATGAGCGAGATGGAGCAAAATGTGAAGTGGCTCTTCGACCGTATCGTATCGCTTCTCCTGCTGGTACTCCTGTCGCCTCTCTTTGCGGTGCTGGCTGTCTTGGTCAGGAGCTCTTCGGAGGGTCCCATCTTTTATCGTCAGGAGCGTGTGGGACGCGGCGGGAAGCCTTTTTGGATCTATAAGTTTCGCACGATGTACACAGACGCAGAGGCTATGGGCCCCCAGCTTAGCCACGAGGGAGACAAGCGGGTCACGCCACTAGGTGCCAAGCTGCGCAAGTATCGACTGGACGAGCTACCCCAGTTTTACAATGTATTGCGAGGAGATATGTCTATCATAGGACCTCGCCCCGAGCGCGCTTACTACATCAAGCAGATCCTCGAGCGGGCGCCTTACTACTACCTGCTACACCAGCTACGGCCGGGCATCACATCGTGGGGTATGGTGCGGTACGGCTACGCCTCGACGGTCGATGAGATGGTCGAGCGACTATACTATGACTGGCTCTACTACGAGCACATATCGATCAAGCTCGACCTAGCGGTGCTGCTCTGCACGGTGGGCACTATTATCAAGGGAAAAGGAAAGTAACACGGTTGCGATGACGACTACGACTACACGCATTTCACTACTACAACGCTTCATCCTATGGCGCGAGGCTCACATCAGTGAGCGCATCTTCGTACTGATTCTATCTTTTATCATCGGTATCTTCACGGCTCTGGCTGCCTTTGCGCTCAAACAATTGATCGGCACGATACAGCATCTCCTGATGCCCGCCATACGTCAGGCTAATGTGTGGTACCTGATCCTGCCACCTATTGGTGTACTGCTGACGGCGGGCGTGGTCAAGCTCTTCATCCGTGACGACATAAGCCATGGTGTGACGAAGGTGCTGGGAGCTATGTCGCAACGCAAGAGTCGTATCAAGCCACACAACACGTGGTCGTCTCTCCTAGCCAGTTCGATCACCATCGGCTTCGGTGGCTCGGTCGGTGCCGAGTCGCCTATCGTGATGACGGGAGCCGCCATCGGGAGCAATACGGGACGGCTCTTCAAGCTGGAGCAGCGTCAGCTGATGCTTCTCGTGGGGTGCGGTGCTGCGGGTGCTATTGCGGGGATCTTTAAGGCTCCCATTGCGGGCTTGGTCTTTGTGGTGGAGGTGCTACTCCTCGACTTGACGCTGAGCAGTGTGCTACCGCTACTGATTAGCTCGGTCACATCGGCCACGATGGCTTACCTGCTGACGGGACAGCAAGCGATGTTTTCCTTTTACCAGAGCGACCCTTTCACGGCAGAGCGCATCCCCTACGTGATCCTGCTCGGTATCGCCTGTGGCTTCACCTCGCTCTACTTCTCCAAGGTGATGTTTGCACTGGAGAGTTGGCTCAAGAGGCGCAGCAACTTCCTCAAGCGTTACGGCATCTCGATGCTTATCCTCAGTGTAGCTATCTTCCTCTTTCCTCCGCTCTTTGGCGAGGGTTACAGCACGCTCAGCGACCTGATGGCGGGACAGTACAGCTCCGTGACGGACAATAGTATCTTCGCCTCCTTCGGGAGTAACTACTGGGTCATCTTCGCCTTCCTTCTCTGCACGATGCTGGTAAAAGTCTTTGCCTCCGTAGCCACCAATAGTGGCGGCGGGTGTGGCGGACTCTTTGCGCCTAGCCTCTTCGTGGGAGGCTTGTGTGGCTTTGTCTTTGCCTATGCGCTAAACTTCTTCCCCTTCATTGAGGTCTACCTACCGCAAAAGAACTTTGTCCTCATGGGTATGGCGGGCGTGATGGCGGGCGTGATGCACGCTCCGTTGACGGGTACCTTCCTCATCGCTGAGCTGACTGGGGGCTACAACCTGCTCCTACCACTCATGCTGGTCGCTATCTGCTCCTACGGAACGATCCGCATCTTCATGCCTCACAGCATCTACTCCCTCCGTCTAGCGCAGCAGGGCAAGCTGATGACGCACAGCAAAGATCAGGCGGTGCTCACGGTGATGAGCATCGACAATGTAATCGAGACGGACTTTGACAAGGTCTACCCCGATATGACGCTCGGCGAACTGGTCCAGGTGGTGGGACGTGCTAAGCGCAATCTCTTTCCTGTGGTGGAGCGTGAGACAGATAAGCTCCTTGGCGTGGTTTCGCTGGATGATATACGCAATATCATGTTTCGCCCTGAGCTTTACGACCGCTACAAGGTAGATCGTATCATGGTCTCCCCGCCAGCCCGTATCCAGAGCGATATGCACATGGATCACATTATGCACCTCTTTGACGAGACCAAAGCGTGGAACCTCCCCGTGGTAACGCCCGAGGGGCAGTACCTCGGCTATGTCTCTAAGTCTAAGATATTCAACACCTACCGAGAGGTGCTCAACGTCCTCTCACCTGACGAATAAACAGCTATGAAGAAAGATCAAGTTCGCATCATCTTTTATGGTACTGCTCCCTTTGCGACGGCGTGCCTAGAGCGTCTGGTCGACGAGGGCTACCCTATTGTCGCTGTCGTCACGGCACCCGACAAGCCTGCGGGTCGTGGACATCGCCTGCAGCCCTCGGCGGTAAAGGTCTGTGCGACCAACCTCGGACTACCGATCCTCCAGCCGACGAACCTACGAGACGAAGTTTTCGTCCAGCAACTCACGGAGCTAAAGCCAACACTTGGCGTGGTGGTCGCCTTCCGTATGCTACCTCGTGAGGTGTGGAGCCTGCCCCCGTGGGGAACGGTCAATATACATGGCTCGCTACTTCCGCAGTATCGTGGCGCCGCTCCGATCAATTGGGCGCTAATCAATGGCGAAAGCGAGACAGGCGTGACCCTCTTCCAGCTACGTCACGAGATCGATACGGGAGACATTATTGCCGCTTCGGCTTGTCCGATAGAGTCGGAGGACAACTTTGGCACGCTTTACGACAAGCTGATGGCTTTGGGTGCTGAACTCCTAGCTCACGGCTTGAGCTTGCTAATGCAGCACGAAGGTAGCTACCCGCAAGCTCTACCGCAAGTGGAGCGTCCCGACCTGCGTCCTGCGCCTAAGCTCACTAAGGAGAATACGCGCATCGATTGGCACCAGTCGGCGCACGAGATACACAACCTGGTACGTGGCTTGGCGCCTCAGCCTGGCGCCTGGACGATGCTAGAGCTCCCCAACGAAGAGCCTCTCCTTGTCAAAATCTACGCTACCACGACTACCCAGCAAGAAGCGAACGAGCGACCCGTGGGACAGTGCCTCTCTCCTCGCAAAGGTCAGCTAGCCGTGCAGTGTGGCGATGGACTGCTCCTCATCGAGCAGCTAAAGCCTCAAGGCAAGAAGCTCCTCTCGGCACGTGACTGGCTCAACGGACTCAAAGTCTCTGTCGAGGAGGCGCGCTTCGTCTAGTCGCTTCCACACAAGCAAGTAGCACAACCCTAGTGACCCCACAGCTATCCATCACCATGCCTCCCTCGAAGAGTCTCTACAATCGGCTCTTTGTGATGGCACGACTGGCACACCGCCCCATTCCCTCGCTGTGGCGTCAGCTAGATCTCTGCGAGGACTTGGCGGTGATGCTACACGCCTCGGGGAGTAACGAGCAGCGCATATCCGTAGGTGCTTCGGGTACGGCTATGCGCCTCCTGACGGCACTCTTTGCTTTGACCACAGAGCGCGAGGTCCTGCTGGTCTCGCCAGTTCATCGTATGACGGAGCGACCACTGGCACAGCTCATCGCACTACTCTCTCAACTCGGAGCCAATCTCACCCAACCTGCGTCTCAGGAGCCTGTCGAAGGGCTCTACCCACTGGTGTGCATTCGTCCTATGAACCCGCAGCAGAAAGGACTCCCCACGCTAACCCTGCCGAGCGGACTAGAGAGCAGCCAGACAGTCACCGCTCTACTTCTCATCGCTCCCTATCTGCCCCACGGACTAGCCCTCCGCTGGCAAGACGACCAGCTCCCCAGTGCTTCTTACATCCAGTTGACCTGCTTCCTGATGCAAGCGTGCGGTATCGAGCTCTCGCTAGATCGCCACGAGATCTATGTTGCCCCAGGAGCCTATTGCGAGTCAACGCTCACACGCTTACTCTCGCACCCCATCGGCGACTGGTCCTCAGCGCAGTACCCTCTCCAGTGGTCACTCATGGCGCCACGCCCCTGCAAGATCTTGTTGACCAACATTCCAGCGCAGAGTTTGCAGCCAGACGCCCGTGCCTTAGAGCTGCTACAGATTTTCCCCGACTGGCTAGACGCAGGCGACGACACCCTCTGCTTTGACAGCGAGTTACTGCAGAAGCATCTGCGTGAGCTCAGCTTCATGAGCCTTTCCCTGTCAAACAATCCAGACTTCGCACCCACACTCATTGCGCTTCTGCTTTACTATCAAAAGAAAGCTCAGCTCCGTGGACTGGATCTCCTACGCCTCAAAGAGAGCGACCGCATCGCCCTCATCCTGCGCAATGGCGAGCAGCTAGGTTATCAGCTCACCTACGAGATGGAGCGGGGCTTCTGCTTAGCCGGTAGTGCACCAAGCTCCGCTCACAACCCAGTACCCATTGCCACAGATGCTGACCACCGTATGGTGATGGCGTGGGCTCCCTTCGCTTGGTATCACCAGCTACAGATCGAGACCCCGCAGGCGGTCGACAAGAGCTACCCCACCTTTTGGCGAGACCTCCGCAAGCTCTGCGAGGTCATCGCGACACCTTTATATATATGAGCACGCATCCCCTTCACTATGACCTTTGACACACTAGACCTTTCGCCCGAACTCCTTCGTGCCACCACCGACCTAGGCTTCTCCGAGCCGATGCCTGTACAGCAGGAGGTCATTCCATACCTATCCAGCCATCGAGGGGATCTGATCGCGCTCTCCAAGACCGGTTCGGGCAAAACAGCAGCCTACGGACTGCCCCTCTTAGAGCGCATCATCCAGGCAAAAGGCTCTGCACCCTGTGGACTCATCCTCACGCCAACACGAGAGCTGGCAATACAGGTGCAAAGCGACTTAGTCGCCTTGGCTAAGTACACCTCCGTTCGTCAGATCTTAGCACTCTACGGCGGTGTCTCCATCGAGGAGCAGATCCGTCAGCTCGCCAAGGGATGCCATATTATAGTAGCCACTCCCGGCAGACTATGCGACCTGCTCCGGCGCAAAGCTGTCAAGCTGCGCAAGGTCTCGGTCGTCGTCCTTGACGAAGCTGACGTGATGCTCGATATGGGCTTCCAGCGAGATCTGCAGGAAATCTTGCAGGCGGTACCGCAGCAGGTGGAGCATTGGCTCTTTTCCGCCACGATGAGCCGAGAGGTGCGGGAGATAGCCGACAACTATATCAGCGATGCCCACGAGGTGCAGATAGGTGCGCTCAATAAAGCGAATGCGGACATCAAGCATCTCTACGTAGCGGTCCCAGCACGGCACAAGTATGCCGCTCTGAAGCGTGTCGTCGACTACTACCCCAATATCTACGGAATCATCTTCTGTCGTACACGTGCCGAGACCAAGGAGATCGCTGAGTGGCTCATACGAGATGGGTACAATGCCGATGCGCTACATGGCGACCTTAGCCAAGCGCAGCGGGATATGGTGATGAACCGCTTCCGCATACGCAATCTGCAGTTACTTGTTGCGACCGACGTGGCAGCACGTGGGCTTGATGTCGATGATGTGACTCATGTGCTTCACTATGGCCTGCCCGCCGATCCTGACAGCTACACACACCGCAGCGGACGCACCGCTCGCGCTGGTAAAACGGGTCTATCGATAGCCATCTGCCATCTACGCGATAGCAAGCAGATACGCATCATCGAGCAGCACGCTGGCATTCGTATTGAGTCTATGCCTCTCCCCTCTGGTCAGGAGATTTGCAAGAAGCAGCTCTTCGCTCTAGCGACCAAGATCGAATATGCCGACAGCAACGAACATGGCACTCAGTACGATGAGCTACTCAATGCGATTGTGCAGAAGCTCGCCTGGCTCCCTCCGGAGGAGATCATACGTCGTGTCCTCACGCTGGAGGCCGACCGTATCATGCGCTACTACGCCAATACGCCCGACCTCTCGGCTCAAGAGCTGGCAACCGAAGAGCCTAAGTGTAGGACAAAAGGTTCCCACGAGGAGCATCGCAAGGCTCCAAAAAAACGTAGCCGCACCGACCTACCGCCCATGACCTCGCTACGGATCAACCTCGGCAAGCGTGACAAGCTCTATCCGAATCGTCTCCTAGAGTTGATCAACCGCACGCTCCCCTATAAGATCACTATCGGCAAAATAGACCTCAGTCTCAGCTACAGCTACTTTGAGGTAGCCAGCGAATGGGCCGAGACAGTCGCTGCAGCCCTGAGCGAGGAGGAGTACAACGGTCGCCCCATCCGTGTCACCATTCAGAAAGATCGATAAAAGCCACCAGCCTGTATCACAACCCGCTTTCACCAAAGCATAGCCAAAAGAGTCGCCAGCCGCTCTCTTTTCCACGCTCAGGCACCTTTTAGGTATTGCAAAATTGTGAATTATTTGCTACCTTGCGACAAGTTTGGTGAGAGGCTAGTCAAGTAAGCCTAAGTAAGGGGGAGCAACAAAGCATAAGGAACCCCTACTTTCGCCCACATCTGAGTAGCATATCCGCTAAGCTTACAAAGACGATCGCTGCGCTAGGTAGCGGTGTCTAGGTGGTTGCAATCAAATTATTCACTCTAATATAACAGGCTATGCAATTGTATCAGACATCAGACATTCGAAACATCGCCGTCATCGGCGGCTCGGGTAGCGGCAAGACAACTCTTGCCGAGGCTATGCTCTTTGAGAGTGGCGTCATCAAGCGCCGCGGGACTATCGAGGCACAAAACACCGTGTGCGACTACTTCCCCGTAGAGAAGGAGTATGGCTATACCGTTTTCTCCACCCTATTTAGTGTCGAGTTTGCTAATCGCAAGCTCAACTTCATCGACTGCGCAGGCTCCGATGACTTCGTCGGTGGCACTGTCGCTGCACTCCATGTGACCGATTCGGCGCTCGCTGTGGTCAATGCTAAGGAGGGCGTCGAGGTAGGCCTGATCAACCAGATGCGTATCATAGAGCAACTACATAAGCCTGTGCTCTTTACCATCAATCAGCTGGATAGCGACAAGGCAGACTACGACAACACAGTCGCTGGTCTCAAAGCTCGCTACGGCGGCAAGGTAGTCATCATTCAGTATCCCGTACAGGAAGGTCCTGACTTCCACCAAGTTGTTGACGTACTTAATATGAAGATGTACCAGTGGAAGCCCGAGGGCGGTGCTCCCGAAGAACTCGAGATCCCAGCTGATCAGCAGGAGCGTGCGGAGGAGTTGCGCCAAGCACTCATTGAGTCAGCAGCTGAGCATGAGGATACGCTTATGGAGACTTTCTTCGAGAAGGGGTCGCTTGACGAGGAGGAGATCGTGCAGGGCATGCGCAAGGGTATCGTCCTCGGCGATATGTACCCTGTCTTCTGCGTCAGCGCACTCAAGGATATGGGCGTACGTCGTACGATGACCTTCCTCGGCGACGTAGCGCCTCGCGTCACCGAGTCTGCGCTACCCGTCACGACGGAGGGCGTAGAGGTCGCACCTGATGCTACTGCTCCCGTAAGTCTCTACTTCTTCAAGAGTACCGTGGAGCCGCATATCGGTGAGGTCTCTTACTTCAAGGTCATGAGCGGTACACTCAAGGAGGGTATGGACTTGACCAATGCTAAGAACGGCTCTAAGGAGCGCCTTGGTCAGATCAATGTGGTGGCTGGATCGCAAAAGGAGAAAGTGAGCCAGCTCGTCGCTGGAGACTTCGGCGCTGCCGTAAAGCTCAAGGATGTCCGTCGTGGAGCCACCCTCAATGATAAGGGCGTTGACTATCAGTTCCCTGATATCGAGTACCCTGCACCTAAGTATCGCCGTGCTATCGCACCTGTCAATGGAGCCGATGCTGAGAAGCTGAGCGAGTCACTCAGTCGTATGCAGGAGGAGGATCCCACATGGATTGCTCAGCAGAGCAAAGAGCTACGCCAGCTGATTGTATCCGGTCAGGGAGAGTTTCACCTACGTACGCTCAAGTGGCGACTAGAGAACAATGATAAGATTCCTGTCACCTTTGAGGAGCCACGTATCCCCTACCGCGAGACCATCACGAAGGCTGCACGCGCAGACTACCGTCACAAGAAGCAGTCAGGCGGTGCTGGGCAGTTTGGCGAGGTGCATCTGATCGTCGAGCCTTACGAGGAGGGCAAGGAGCTACCAAGTGTCTTCCGCTTTAATAATCAGGAGTTCAAGATCACGCCTCGTGACACCCAAACCGTCGAACTCGCCTGGGGTGGCAAGCTCATCTTCGTCAATAGTGTCGTGGGTGGCGCCATCGACAACCGCTTTATGCCAGCCATCCTCAAGGGCATCATGGAGCGTATGGAGCGCGGTCCGCTGACAGGCTCTTATGCTCGTGACGTGCGTGTGATCGTTTATGATGGTAAGATGCACCCCGTAGATAGCAATGAGATCTCCTTTATGCTGGCTGGGCGCAACGCCTTTAGCGAAGCCTTCCGCAATGCTGGTCCTAAGATCCTCGAGCCTATCTACAGCGTCAATGTGACCGTACCCGCAGACTACCTCGGTGATGTGATGAGTGACCTGCAGGGACGCCGTGCGCTGATTATGGGGATGAGCAGCGATGGCAACTATGAGCAGCTCTCTGCCAAGGTGCCTCTCAAGGAGATGAGCGACTACTCCACATCGCTCAGCTCACTGACGGGAGGACGCGCCTCGTTTGTCATGAAGTTTGACGCTTACGAGCTCGTACCGTCAGATGTACAGGAGGCACTCCTGAAGGCCTACACAGAGGAGAGCGAGGAGGAGTAACATACGGCTTCCCGCTACCCTATTAAGTTCTAAGAGCGGTCTCAAGTCACGACGACTTGAGGCCGCTCTCTATGTGCTCTCGAGAGTATAGTCGACAACTTTCTCCAAAGGTACCATTTGACGCTTCGTATCATGCTGATTCCTTAATAGATACTAGTTCCAAAAACAGTTCCCCTCTTGGAACTTTTTAGTTCCAAGGGAGGAACTCTTCAGTTCCAGCGGAGGGACTTTTCGGTTCCAACGGAGGAACTTTTCAGTTCCAAGGGAGGAAAGTTAGTTTTCCAATGGTGGAAAATCTATTATTTACTACCTTTGCAACGATGAATGAGAGAGAGATAGAGGCTCCTGTGCAAGCCGAAGACAATAAGCGGACGCACGACCTGCGGACGCAGCCTATCCCTAAGCTACTGCTACAGTACGCTATACCGGCCGTGGTGGGTACGGTCGTGCAGGCGCTGTACAACATCGTGGACACGATCTTCATCGGCCAGGGTAGTGGCGAGCTAGGTATTGCTGCGGTATACATTGGCTTCCCCTTGATCATCCTGCTCGTCGGCTTTAGTATGCTGGTGGGTACGGGTGCCTCTGTGGGCGTGTCAATCGCCCTAGGTAGGCGAGACTCGGACCGTGCAGATCGTATCTTGAGCAATGCGGTCTATCTGACTTTTGGCTTCTACATCCTCGCAGTCACCCCCTCAATGATCTTCCTAGAGGATATCTTGCGACTCATTGGGGCGAGTGACAATGTGATTCCGCTGGCGATGGACTACCTCCACATCTACCTACCAGCTATCATACTGAGCAACCTGACCTACGGGTACAACAATGTGATGCGTGCGTCGGGCTATCCGACGAAAGCGATGATTACGATGATCATCGGAGCGGTGATCAACGTGGTGCTGGACTACCTCTTTATCATGCGCTTCGGATGGGGTGTCAAGGGAGCTGCGTGGGCTACGGTGATTGCAATGTTCTGCACGATGGTCTTCGTACAGATCCACTTCTTCCAGCGCAAGAGCGTGGTACGCTTCAAACGACAAAATATGAAGCCCTCGGGACCTATCCTCCTATCGATCATCAGTGTCGGTATAGCTCCCTTTGCGATGCAGGTGGCGGGCAGTGCCGTGAGCTTTGTGCTCAACAATAACTTCTCACGCTTTGCCAGCACGGTGGCTGAGGCAGATCTATCTATAGCAACTTACGGCATCATCAACAACTACACGACACTCATCGCACTGACTATCATCGGTGTAGCGCAAGGCATGCAGCCTATCGTGGGGTACAATTACGGTGCGGGACATATCGAGCGCTCGCTGAGCTGCTACAAGCTCGCTGTCGGGGTCAATACCATCATCTCAGTCTTAGGCTTTGCGGCTGCGATGCTGCTTCCAGAGCAACTCTTTATGCTCTTCAATGCATCGCCTGAGTTGATTGAAATAGGTCAGCGTGCCATACGAATAGTCTTCTCGGTCTTCTTTGTCGTGGGCTTTCAGATTACCACTTCGCAGCTCTTCCAGAGTCTCGGGCTGAGCCGTCAAGCTATCTTCATCAGCTTGACACGACAGATCATCTTCCTCCTACCAGCACTGCTGATCCTCCCCCACTTCTACGGCATCGATGGCGTCTGGTATGCGATACCTCTGGGCGACCTCTTGGCGACGGTCGTCTCGGCGTCTATGATTATCTACTACTTCAAGAAGTGGACTAGCGAGCAAACCTCTCCCATAGCGTAAGACCTTCTAATATGCACGTACTCCTATACACGCTCTTCATACAGCTCATAGGTATCCTCTACCTCGTGTGGCGTGGAGGGCAGGCGGTGCCTCGTGGCTGGTGGCGACGGTCGCTGCGTGGGGTGCTACTGGCCGACCTGCTCTTCGTCCTTGTGGTGGTTTTGCTACGCCATCAGCTCTCGTCAGCGTTGCTCACCTTTAGCATTGTCTTCGTCTGCTCGTGGGCTTTCGTACTCCTATATATAGTACCCCTAGTGCTCCTGATCAATGGTGGACGACTGCTCTACAGACGCATCACGGGGCAAACGGTTCATTCGCTCCTCGGAGATACGGGATACCAGCGAGCTAAGTGGATCCTCTTCTTTGTTATGGTAGCAATCTCAGCTCTGATCCTGATGTATGGCTACCAGCAGGCTGCGACACCGCACACGGTAGAGCATAAGGTGGAGCTGAACAAACCGCTCGGTGATGATCGGGAGCATCTGCGGGTACTCTTCGTGTCGGACCTTCACTTTAGCGAAACGATCGGCCGCCCCTTTGCGGAGCGGTTGCTGGAGCTTTACAAAAAGACAGAGCCAGACCTAATGCTTGTGGGGGGAGATATCTTTGACTACTACCCCGACCCCGCATATCTAGACAGCATCCCCGAGATCATGCAGCAGATCACCCCGCCACTGGGTAGCTACTACGTACTGGGCAATCACGAGTACCGCTCCGATATGGCGAAGAAGAAGGCCTGGATCAAGCTCGTCGGGGGAACGCTCCTCGTGGACTCTATCGCAACGCCTGGCGGAGCAGTGACGCTCATTGGGCGGGATGACTACACGCAGAGCGAGCGGGCTACGCTCTCTGAGTTAATCGGTCAGATACCGCAAGAGAGCCAGCAACTACCACGTATACTCTTCGAACATCAGCCGGTACAGCTGGACAGTCTCGCGAGCAACGGTGTCGACTTGGCACTCTATGGACATACCCACGACGGACAAATTTTCCCCTTCTCTCTACTGGTGCGTGCTTACTACCCGATAGCGCACGGCTTCACCGAGCGATACGGCACGCCTGTCTACGTCTCTAGTGGATATGGCGCTGCGGGGCCGGCGATGAGGCTTTTTACCAATAGCGAGGTGGCGGTCTTCGATTTGTATAGCAAGCAATAAAGCCTTGACACAGCAGATCATACTACTGACCAATACGGGTTCCCCTCGGACCGCCAACGAGGAGGATGTGCGAAGCTACCTGCGGGAGTTTCTCACCGATGGGGATATCATCTCCGTACCCTATCTGATGCGACAGCTACTGGTGCGAGGTATCATCGTGCCTCGTCGCACGCACTTTTCATCAGAGCGGTATCGTCGTCTCTTGGCACTCTCCGATGGGGTCATGCCTCTGACCGCAGAGATGCAGCGACTCGCAGAGCAAGTAGCTCAGCAGACGCAGCTCCCGACGCTCTACACGCCACGCTATTCGCAGACAAGCCGTGCTCAGTGGGGCGATCGTATCGCTCAGCTTGTCGGGACGGACGATGTGGAGGTGCTACTGCTCCCGCTTTTTCCTCAGTACACGAGGAGCAATGCGGGCAGTGCTATCACCTATTTCTCGGATCTGCCCAAGCCTACTGGCGGGGAATACAAGACGACTGTGCTGACTCCTTGGGGTACCGACCAGCTCTATATCCAGCAATTGACCGAGCTGATCCAATGGCATGTGGATACGAGCGACAGCAACTACCACTACATCGCCTCCTATCATAGTATCCCCGAGGCGCATCAGAAGTACGACCAGACGCATGGCTGGGACTACCATGCTCAGTGTGTCGCTACGCTACAAGCGCTGACCCGCAATCTGGGCATACCTGAGGAGCGAGTCCACCTGACCTTTCACTCCGCCATGGGGCATGGGCGATGGCTACAGCCGACACTCGTCAGCGAACTGCAAGCGCTCGCAGCGCAGGGAGTTCGCCGTGCCGTACTCTTTAGCCCTAGCTTTGTCGCAGATTGCTTGGAGACGAAGCTCGATCTAGAGCTAGAGGCGCGTGAACTATTCCTCGCAGCAGGTGGCGAAGAGCTTATCTACCTGCCCTGTCTCTCCACGCACCCTGATAGTGGTGCGCTCATCGCCAGCTTAGTCGATCGAGTACAACGGCAGTGCTAGCCCCCCACTTCGTAAATCAAGAAGGGTGCAAACTAGACTTCTCTCTAGCTTGCACCCTTTTCTTTGTTTGAGACCGCAGTCTCAGTCTGGAGGGATTAAAACTTCATCGTCATACCCATGTAGACCGTGCGTGGCTGCGTGGGGCCGTAGATGTAAGCACTGTCACGTCCACCACCTAGGTCAAAATCCTTCTGGAATGAGTTGAGTAGGTTGTTAACTCCCATGAAGAGCTGCAGAGATGAAGAGGTGAAGATGTCGAAGTCGTAAGAGATACGAGCCCCTAGGTCAAAGAAGACAGGAGTCTTCTCGATACGTCCCCACTTAGGAGCCGTCTCGCTAGCATCAGCTGCACCCGCCTCACGCTGACCAGCAGCGACGAGGTCACGGTCTATGACCGCACTCTCAGCACCATACTCGATGATGTGAGGCACCAGCATGCTACCCGTGTAGTTGCACGTGGCGGTTAGGTTGAGCGTGGATACGGGGTTGTAGGTTAGCGTTAGGTAACCGTAAGTCATAGGCGTCTTCATAAAGTCGCGGCTCATGAGTTCCGTATTGACAAAGTTGCCGTCACCATTCTTGAGGAAGCCGTCAGCTGTCTTCGGACCATTGTTCTCAAGAGTGTTAATCTCTCTCGGCTTTTTAGCATCCTCTCCCTGTAAGAGTGAACGCTCCACGCCAGTACTCTCAGCTTTATCCCAGAGACTCTTGGCAAAGGTGAAGCCCGCCTGCACGGTGATGCGCTTGTATGCAACCTTAGCCTCGATGTTTGCTCCGTAGACTGAAGCGTCCGAAGCGTTGTAACGCTCATAGAGAATGAAGCCGTCGCGCTCCTCTAGTGGGCGTGTATTGAAGGCTCCCTGGAGGCGTGTGAAGAAGCCCTCGATGAGGAGGTTAGCCTGCATAGCTCCGTGGGAGAAGTACATGTCGTTGCTTAGGTTGAAGCTGTGGCTGTACTCTGGCTTGAGCCCCTTCTCATTGATGACCTTCTGCGCCTCACCAGATACGATACCAACGTGTAGATCCTCGTCGAAAGTCTGAGGAGCACGGAAGCCCTGTGCATACGAAGCGCGGAGGTTCATCCAAGTAAATGGATTATAGCGTACCGTAGCGCGAGGTGTGAAGATAGGCTTGATAGCCCCCTTAGCATTCTTGACCATCGAGTGCTCATCGAGACGACCACCGAGGAGGAGCGTAAAGGTTTTGTTCGTCCACTCTATCTGAGCAATCTGGCTAAAGTTATGGATACGCTGATCTAGATCCTCCGCCCGTGGAGTCCCGTCGGGGAGCTTCTGATACCTTAGGATAGGCATCTGGTCGTGCAGATGGTCGTAGAGGTACTCTGCGCCGACGAGGATGTTGCCAGGCATGAAGAAGAGGCGATCCGTCTTGTAGGAGTACTGAGCACCGCCCATAGCTACATTACCGTGAGTCAGACCGTAGTTGTCACCGTAAGCCTCCTTAGGCGTAGGGTGTCCCTCAGAAGCCACCTTGTCCTCATCAATACCGCCGTAGTAGCTATTGCGTACGATACGCTGACCAGAGGCGTAAAGCTGCAGATTGTGCTTGTAGTCTGTCGAGTGAGTGTCATAGCGTAGATTACCGCTCAGGATCGAGTGACCGACACTCTCAGCGACAGCGACCACGTGCTCAGGACGCTCGAAGTGGTCTCCGCCACGGCGCTTCTCTTGGATTGAGTGTATCTCAGCTGTAATCTTGTTGTACGGGTTGAGGCGGAAGAAGAGCTGCGTACCGAGTGCACGGCTCTCTAGCTGCCCTATCTCGGAGAAGCCATCTCCATTGGCATCCCAGCCCGTACGCGTACGATGCTGCCCGAAAATCATAGCACCCATCTCACGGTCGGGGCTGAGGATAGTACCGTTGAAAGCAATCGTATTGTCAGGCTTCTTACCGCCGATGAGCGAAAGGTTTTCGCTCAGTGAGAAGCTATTGGTCGTAGGCTCCTTGGTGATCACATTGACCACACCAGCAATAGCCGATGAGCCGTAGAGGGCAGAGCCACCGCCACGGACGACCTCCACACGATCGATCATATTAGCGGGGAGCTGCTCTAGACCGTAGACACCAGCGAGTGCGGAGAAGACAGGACGGCTATCGATCAAGATCTGCGAATAGCGACCATCGAGACCGTTGATACGCACTTGGTTGAAACCGCAGTTCTGGCAGTCGTTCTCGACACGGATACCAGGCTTAAAGGCAAGACCACCCGCGAGGTTGACCGCATTATTGAGCTGGAAGCTCTTGTTGTCGATCACCGAGACCAGTGTAGGGGCATAGCGGCGCAGCGTGCGCTGGCGATTGGCCGTAACGACCACCTCTTCAAGCTGGGTGTCATCGAGGACCGCCTCAAAGTTGACCTCTAGCGTCTCCCCTTTCTGTAGTGTGACCTCCTTGACCTGCGTCAGATAGCCATCAGCCAGCATCGTTAGCGTTAGCTTGCCAGGCTTCTGATTCCGAAAGGAATAGTGTCCCGAAGCATCGGTCGTGACCGAGACATTGTACTGCTGGATGATGATGGTAGCACCAGCGATGTGCTTTCCCGTCGAAGCATCCACCACGTGACCCGTGATGTGCGCATCGGCATGGGTAGAGACGATGGGCTGCGTGCGCTCTGCCGAGAGAGCTGCAGGCATAGCCACCGCCATAGATAACGAGCAGAGAGTCGCAAGGAGTGCGCTCATCGCCCTGATTGGTAGTTTACTGTACTGCATAGATTATGATTGTTTGTTTGATATATAAGCTTGCTAGTTTGTCTTCATTTTTGAGGGGCAAAGATAAGACATCTCTCACTCCCTAAGCTCATTTAGCTGCAAAAATACCTGCTGCTGGGTATTCGCCAATCAGAGTATCTACCTACATAGAGGTAGTCAGAGCGTCTTTAGCCAATTGATTAACCTAGATGTATCGGACAGTAAGTCTCTAAGGGGATAGCACAAAAGTTTCTCCCCTATGAAACTGGAGTTTCTCCCCTATGAAACTGGAGTTTCACCCCCATGAAACTGGAGTTTCATCCCGATGAAACTGAAGTTGCCACCTAGGAGACAATGATATATGTAGCTTATTCGATATCTATTTGTTACCTTTGCGGTACTAACACGTGCTAACGGACATATCTATATAATACTTTATGAATTCATTCTGGAAGACCTTCTTTGCAACACTATTAGCTATCGTCGTAAGTTGTGTCATCTTTGCTTCCCTATCGGTCATCGTGCTGATCAGCTTTATAGCAGCTCTGAGCGTCGGAGCGAACAACGAGACCAGACAGATCAAGGATGGTAGCATCCTCAAGATCGAACTAGCACACATATCAGACACTTATGTGTCAAACCCTTGGTCCGAGCTGGGCTTTGACAAGAGCGACGGGTGCCGTGACCTGCCACTCTCCTATGTCCTTGAAGCTATTGACGATGCCAAGAATGATGATCGTATCAAGGGAATCTATCTTAATATGACGGATCCAGGCAGTGGCTTTGCTTCAACTGAGGCGCTCAGAGGCGCTCTAGAAGAGTTCAAGCAGGCTGGTAAATTCATTGTATCATACTCTGATATGTACTCGCTCAAGGGGTACTATCTAGCCTCTGTCGCTGACCAACTCTATGTCAATAAGGAGGGGTCTATCGCTTTCGATGGTTTGGCTGGTGGAGCTGTCTTCTTCAAGGACTTGCTAGACAAGATCGGTGTGGAGATGATGGTCTTTAAGGTAGGTACCTTCAAAAGTGCTGTAGAGCCTTACATGCTCAATAGTATGAGCGAGGCAAATCGTACCCAGATCACCTCTTATCTTGGAGACATCTGGGGACGCATCCTAGGCGAAGTGGGGACCAGTCGCAACTTAGACAGTGTACGCCTGCAGTCCCTAGCAGATAGTATGCAATCTGTACAGTCTACAGACTCTTACCTAGCTAATGGACTCATTGATGGAGCGCTTTATCAAGATCAAGCTCTAGAGGCTCTATGCTCACTAGTGGGGGTAGATGAGAAGGATGATCTACGCTTCGTATCGCTATGCGATGTCTATGCTGCACGTGGCTCTGCCCGTGAGGGAGGAGCTAATGTAGGCGTCCTCTTTGCTGAGGGAGAAATCAATGTTGAGGCTACGGACTCTCCTCTCAACACCACAAAGGTGGTCTCTGACCAACTCGCAGATCGTATCCTCGAGATGGGCGAAGATGACGACTACGATGCACTCGTAGTACGTGTCAATTCGCCTGGTGGTAGTAGCTATATATCCGAACAGCTGTGGTATGCCGTCCATAAGGCTAGCCAAAACAAACCTGTCGTCATTTCGATGGGTGACTACGCAGCTTCGGGTGGCTATTATATGTCTTCGGGCGCTAGCTACATCTTTGCCGAACCCTCGACGATAACGGGTTCTATCGGCATCTTTGGCGTTGTACCTAATGCGACCAAGCTCGCTAACAAGATCGGCGTACATCAAGATGTGGTCAAGACAGCACAATATGCTGACCTAGGAGCTCTCGATCGCCCATGGACAGAGGAGGAGCGTGCTCTCTTCCAGCAGTATGTCAATCGTGGCTATGCGCTCTTCCTGAAGCGCGTCTCCGAGGGTCGCAATATGACCACAGCTCAGGTCGACTCCATCGCACAGGGACGCGTATGGACCGGTGCTCAAGCATTGGAGCTAGGTCTCGTCGATGAGCTGGGAGGTCTGCAAGATGCAGTCGCTTATGCAGCTGCACAGGTTGGATATGATACCTACCATGTGACTTACTCAAGACGTGCGGTCAATGTACTCCAAGAGCTATTCAGCACATCGACACAAGCTGTACGTATGAAGCTGATGACCTCGTGGTTTACCGAAGATGAGATTCGCTACATCGATCAGCTACGTGAGCTACGTGCTATGTCGGGTCTCCAGGCTCGTCTACCACTGGTCGTAGATATCTAGTCTCTCAGAGCTTATACAGACTACCATCTCGACTTTCTCTTACCTTAGTATGGATCAGACACCCAAGATTAATAGATGGCTATTACCATTCTCAGCTCTTTACGGGGCGGGCGTGGCGCTACGCAATAGCCTTTATAATATGGGGCGTCTGAAGAGCCACACATTTCCCATACCCGTTATCTGTGTAGGGAATCTGGCCGTGGGAGGTACAGGCAAGACTCCTATGATAGAGCATCTCGTACGAATGCTCATGGGAGATCTGCGGATTGCAATCGTCTCACGTGGCTATAAACGTAAGTCGATGGGACTCAAGGTTGCTGAGCTAGACGATAGTGCCAGTCGCATAGGCGACGAGCCTGCGCAACTGCTGCGTAAGTTTGGCGACAAGATACAGATCGTCGTAGATGGCAATAGGGTGCGAGCAATCAATTACCTAGTCAACCAGCCCTACTCGCAGCGTCCCGATGTGATCCTGATGGATGATGGCTTCCAGCATCGCTCTGTGCAACCTTCGCTCTCGATACTTTTGTCTAGCTACAATAGACTCATGACGGATGATGTGCTGCTCCCAGCAGGACGTCTGCGTGAGCCTGCCCGTGGGCGCTATCGTGCCGATGTGGTGGTCGTGACCAAGTGCCCCACCCTACTTAAGCCGATAGACTGCACCTTTACAGAGCGGAGATTAGACCTGTACCCACATCAGAGGCTTTTCTTTAGCGAGGTGAAGTACGATAGTCCTGTTCCTATCTTTCGGAGAGATGCGGAGCCTACTAAGATAGACACTAATGCTGTCGTTGTCGCCATATCTGGCATATCACATCCTGAGGAATTCTTTGCCTACGTAGAGCGAGGCTTCTCACGTGTAGTAACGCTCCCCTATGGAGATCATCATCACTATTCCAGACGCAATGTCACCACGTGGGAAAACATCTTGACTGACTATCTAGCGCGTGGAGCAGAGGTAGTCTTCCTCTGTACTGACAAGGATGCTGTTAAGATATTCGAGCTAGAGTCTTACATGAGTCGTGAGCTACGTGAGCGGTTCCTTCGACTGCCTATACGAGTGCACTTTAAGTCTCACGGAGAGGAGGATCTGCGGGCGTTAGTGATGAACCACATAGCTCAGTTTACATCAGAACAAGCTCAAAAAGAGGAGCACAAGGGGAACGAGGAAAAGGAATAATCTATGAATACACCAATCTCTGACTTGGGAGAGTTTGGACTGATCCAAAAGCTCACTGAGCAGTTTGCCATCATATCGCCCGACCGTGTCCGTATGGCTGTGGGAGACGATGCAGCCATCTTGCAGATGAAGCCAGACGAAGAGCTATTGGTCACGACCGATATGCTCCTTGAGGGGGTACACTTTGACATGACGTACATGCCGCTCAAGCACTTAGGCTACAAAGCTGTCGTGGTCAATGTTTCAGACATTTGCGCTATGAACGGCATCCCCCAGCAGATCACCGTCTCTCTAGGCATCTCAGCAAAGTACACGACCGAGATGCTCGAAGAGCTGTATAAAGGGATCGAGCTAGCCTGCCAGCACTACCAAGTCGACCTCATCGGCGGGGATACCTGCGCCTCGCGAAACGGACTAGCCATCAGCATCACATGCCTTGGCTCCGTTCCTAAGGGAGAGGCAGTCCTGCGCTCTGGCGCTCAGCCCAACGACCTCATCTGTGTGACGGGTAATCTAGGTGCAGCCTACATGGGCTTCCAGCTACTAGAGCGTGAGCACCGCACCTTCTTAAGCGCACCGACAGAGGAGTTCGAACCACACTTTGAGGGATACGAATACCTGATCGAGCGTCAACTCATGCCGTCTGCACAGCGCTGGTTGCGTGGCAAGCTAGCCGAGCAGGGAGTCACTCCGACGGCAATGATAGACATTAGCGATGGCCTAAGCTCCGAGCTGCTCCACATAGCGGAGCGATCACAGGTAGGTGTAAGGGTCTTTGAGGATCGACTACCTCTAGATCGTGAGACGCTAGCTCTCTGTGAAGAGATGAACATGTCGCCCATCACGGCTGCTTTCAACGGCGGTGAGGATTACGAGCTCCTCTTCACTGTGCCGCTGGCACAGGTAGGTCAAGTGTCAGCCATCGAGGGGGTCTCTATCATAGGGCATGCCACGGAAGCCTCCGAGGGTTGCCGCTGGGTCTCTACTGATCGTGCCGAGCACGAGCTCAAAGCTCAGGGCTGGAACGCTTTCAGCTAGCACATTCTCTACGTAAGATAACTCCACGGAGTAATCTGGAGTCCCTGCTTAGTTCAACTGGATACACCAACTATAAGCATGAAAAGGCTCAGTCGCTGAAAAGAAGCGATTGAGTTTCCACTCTATGCCCTTTCTATTCAGTAAAGTCAAACAAGTCGTTCATCTATTGAGCTAATAGATGCTAGGCTACCGCTTATTTAACTTGTAAATCACAAAAGAACTAGTGTGCTCGTAACAATAACGAAACAGCTTAGAGTGGTATTTGTTAAGATGTTTAGTTACTTTTGCAAGTGAATGGAGGTAGAGTGGTGTCTTGTAGGACTTTCCAAGAAAGGCTCCATCAGTAATACCTAGAACTGGACTAAGAATACTAATCACTAACACGCAATAGAATATGGTGAAACGCTTATCACTTATCATCACAGCACTCGCACTCCTACTAGCGAGTAGCGTCTCGGCACTTGCACAGGTGCAGGTGACCGGCACAGTACTAGAGGAGGGCTCAGACGAGCCTATGCCTAGTGTAGCGGTCTACACTGATGGAGGAGCATCGGGGACCTACACAGAGGGCAATGGATCCTTCCAGCTCAATGTAGCAGCTGGCAGTCAGCTCACCGTGAGCTTCATAGGGTATGAGACCTTGACGCTACGTGTCCCAGCATCGGCTCGGGGTAGCTATGACTTTGGCAAGGTCCACATGACGACCAGTGCCATCGGGCTAGACGAGGTGCGCGTCATCGCATCGGTCGTACCCAAGGATCGACTGACGCCAGTGCCAGTCTCCAACGTCACAATGAAAGCCATCCAGACTCAAGCTCCAAACATTGAGTTCCCCGAGCTACTCAAAGCGACTCCCTCAGTCTACGTGACCAAGGGTGGCGGTGGCTTTGGCGACTCCCGTATCAACCTGCGAGGTTTCGACTCTAATAATATAGGTGTCCTGATCAACGGTGTGCCTATCAATGATATGGAGTCAGGTAAGGTCTACTGGTCAAACTGGGCTGGTCTCAACGACGTCAGCAGCTTCATCCAGGTGCAGCGTGGTCTAGGAGCCTCTAAGCTAGGGCTCTCGTCCGTCGGTGGTACCATCAATATGGTGACCAAGAGCACCGATGCCAAGAAGGGCGGTAGCATCTACACGGGTGTAGGTAATGACGGCTTCCTCAAGACCTCCTTCAATGTCTCTACGGGCCTCATGGACAACGGCTGGGCTATCTCTCTCGCAGGCTCTCGTAGCCAAGGTGACGGCTATGTACGTGGTACTAACTTCGTCGGCTGGAGCTACTTCGTCAACGTCTCTAAGCGCATCAACGACCACCATCGTCTATCCTTCACCGCCTTTGGAGCACCTCAGTGGCACAACCAGCGCGGACAGATGTACCTCATCGAGGACTATCACAACGCGCCCGAGGGTCGTCGCCTCAACCGTGGTTACGGATATATGAATGGACAAATAGAGGGCGGTGCTTACGCGCGCAACTTCTACCACAAGCCTCAGATCTCGCTGAACCACTACTGGGATATCAATAAGGAGAGCAGCATCTACACCTCCGTCTACGCCTCTATCTCCAATGGTGGTGGTCGTCGCATCCGTGGTGCTAAGACAGAGTGGCTCACCATCGATAACAATACAGGTCGCCCGAAAGACCCCGCAGCCTTTATGGGCACTCCAGATGGCTTGCTAGACTACGCTCGTGTTATGGAGGCCAATAGAGCTTCTGACAACGGCTCTCAGCTCATCTTCAGTAATGCGGTAAACTCGCACAACTGGTACGGTCTACTCTCCTACTACACCAATAAGTTTAGCGACCTCTTCAAGCTGACCGCAGGCTTCGACGGACGCTTCTATCAGGGCATACACCGTGAAGTCATCGACAACCTACTCGGCGGTGACTACTACATCGAGCCACAGAACTCCTCTACCAAGCTCATGTACCATAAGCCCTACCAGCCTCTCAAAGTGGGCGACAACATTCAGTTTGACAACATCGGCGAGGTCTTGTGGAACGGACTCTTCGCACAGGGTGAGTTCACGGGCGAAAACTTCAACGCTTTCATCTCTGGAGCTATCTCGCACAAGGGCTACCGCTACGTCAACCTTGGCGGTACGGGCGAGAAGTACGACGCACTAACCCCTCCTGACAAGATCGTCTCTCCGTGGGCTACTTACCTGCCTTGGAGCGTCAAGGCTGGTGCGAGCTACAAGTTCCTCGAGCACAGCAACGTCTTCGTCAATGCGGGTTACTTCACCATTGCGCCATACTTCCGCAATGTCTTCTTCCGCTACAACACGACCATCAATACGGGCGCTAAGTACGAGCGCGTCTTCACCGGCGAGGTCGGCTACGGCTTTAAGATGCAAAACCTTCGCATCGACCTCAACGGCTACTACACCAAGTGGCTGGACAAGAGCCTCACACGTAGCTTAGGCAATAATACGACAGCTAATATCTCTGGTCTAGATGCTCGCCATGCGGGTGTCGAGCTGGAGGCTACCTACACTCCGATTAAGCCGCTAGACATTCGCTTCATGTTCTCTTGGGGCGACTGGATCTGGGCTGACGATGTCAAGGCCGATGTATTCGATGATGCGCAGCAGTATGTCGGTACGATCAATGCTTTTGTCAAGGGGGTACACGTAGGCAACTCAGCGCAGATGACCTCTGCACTTGGTATCTCGTGGGAGGCGCTCAAGGACTTCCGTCTCAAGGCTGACCTCAACTATGCTGGCAAGAACTACGCAGACTTTGACCCGACGAACCGCTCAAAGGAGACCGACAAAGTGGATGCTTGGCGTATGCCTGACTACTTTACGCTAGACCTAGGTGCTAACTACCGCTTTAACATCGGCTCTTGTGATGCGACCGTCTACATCAATGTCAACAACGTTACCAACACCGAGTACATCTCCGACGCTCGCGATGGTAAGAACCACGACATGAAGTCAGCACTCGTCTACTACGGCTTTGGCACGAACTGGGCGACTGGTCTACGCATTAACTTCTAACTCTCAGACACGCAAATAATATGAAACAGATCACACAGCTCCTCGCAGTCGCTGCAATTCTAATGCTCACCGCCTGCAATCCCATGGAGCAGATATACAAAGAACTAGACTCGGTAGACCATCCAATAGAGAAGAGTGTCGCCTACGCTCTCACCGATGCAGACTACAAGACTATCGCCACAGCCTTTACCAAGCAAGAGGAGGCGGGCTACACAGGCTCCAGCAAGGAGGAGTTTATGAAGCGGGTCAAGCATGAGGCGAACTATGTCAAGACGAACCGCACGCTCACCGCTTGGGTCTCTCCTGAGAAGTACGTCCCCGCTCTTATGGCTAAGATGTACCCCGAGTGGGGCAAGGGCTCTGCCGTGACCGTCTCTTATGCTATGCAGCAGCACCCCGCAGAGGACGCTGCTCTAGACAAGCTCATCTCTGTCAAGGTCTCAGCCGACGATGCGACCAAAGCTGGTCTCACGGCAAAAGACCCTAACAAGCTCTCTAAGGATGAAATCGCTAAGCTGGGCAAATACCTAGCAACGACCTATGCTGACAAGGGTACCAGCTATCTAGCAAAGGTGTCTCTCGCTGATGGGCAGCGCAATATGCTCTTCATCGGAGAGCGTCTCGCAGATAGCCACACCTACAAGGTCATCTCACCCGCAGAGTACCAAGCCATGGGCAGTAAGTACGGCAACTTCAGCAGCTCAATGCTACCCGAGCGGTACATACCACAGCTACTGCAGCAGAGCATGCCGTACGCTCAGCCTGGCAACCAGCTTATAGTGGTCTACGAGTGGTTTGACAACAAGGTCACCACGCCTGAGTACCAGTGCTTCAAGCTAGAGGGCAATCAGTGGCGTGTAGCTCAGACCGCAAGCCAGTTTGTCAACCTTGGCAAGCAGTGGATCTTCGACCCGACCATCCGCTTCACGCTGACGGCCGATGACTATATGATACTACACGCCTGGGTCAAGGCCAATAAGCCCGACTACATCAGCGAGAAGTACCCCGACAATGAGGAGTGGTGGTTCTGCGGTAGTGCTTACTACAAGAACTTCAACATCGACGGTGGCAAGAGCCTCGGTGCTCGACCCGATGAGGAGGGCAAGTCTACCGAGGAGCTATTCAAGCTACGCCTAGAGCGCATCAAGGAGGGTCTTCAGCTCATCCTCAAGGCGCACTATGCGGACAAGCCCGCACAGACCAACGGAATCGACCAGATGTACGTCATCACCACAGGTCTACGGCAAAACTACACCAATAGCACCGTGACCTTCACCTACAAGGGTCTAGGCGGTGGCAACTTCGAGTACGTCTCTGGTCCAGACGCGATCTAACTCAGCGCACTAACTCTTAAGAAGCTTAGGGGCAGTCGGCTTATCGGCCGGTTGCCCCTACTTCTTTGCCTCACCGCACTTCGCATCATTCGTATTGCACTGCCCTTGTACTACTTACGAGTTCCAAAAATGGTTCCCCTCTTGGAACTTTTTAGTTCCAAGGGTGGAACTCTTTAGTTCCAAGGGAGGAACTTTCGAGTTCCAGCGGAGGAACTTTTCGATTCCTACGGAGAAAGCAAAGTAGAGCTACAAGAGTTTGGATTTTTCACTACCTTTGAAGCGTAAAACCATTATGCTAACAACTTATCTTAACCTAATCAGATGAACACACCATTACTAAATGCTCAGGGCAAGCTAATGCTAGCGACCATACAGGGCTACGATCGCCCTGGCGTGACCGCTTCGCTCATGGGCATCCTCGCAGAGCATGGCGCATACATTCTAGACATCGGCCAGTCCGACATACATAGTCACCTCAACCTGGGCATCCTCTTCCAGATGAACGAGAATGACTCAGGCTCTGTACTGAAGGATCTACTCTTCAAGGGATACGAGCTCAACGTACAGATACGCTTTACCCCTATCTCTACAGACGAATATGGAGAATGGGTCAATGCACAGGGCAAAAACCGCTACATCATCACCGT
Organism: uncultured Porphyromonas sp.; assembly: GCA_900538385.1. Classification (GTDB taxonomy): domain Bacteria; phylum Bacteroidota; class Bacteroidia; order Bacteroidales; family Porphyromonadaceae; genus Porphyromonas. The sequence continues at coordinate 11,961 of UWSO01000016.1, read as the reverse complement.
CGTAGCGCGCAAGATGACCGCTGGTATGCTCTCGGCGGTCGCTGGTGCGGCTGCTGAGCAGGGACTTAACATTGATAACATCCGCCGTCTCACGGGTCGTATCCCGCTAGACCAAACGCAGCAGGCTCCGATGGCGAGCATCGAGTTTTCTATGCGTGGCAATATCAAGGATGTCGATGCCTTCCAGCTAGACCTCCTGCAGATGAGTGGCGAGCTTGACATGGACATCTCCTTCCAAAGAGAGAGTATGTTTCGCCGTATGCGTCGCCTGATCTGCTTCGATATGGACTCGACGCTGATCCAGACCGAGGTGATCGACGAGCTGGCTATGAGAGCTGGCGTAGGCGACCAGGTCAAGGCAATCACCGAGCGAGCTATGCGCGGTGAGATAGACTTCATCGAGAGCTTTACAGAGCGCGTCGCCCTACTCAAGGGACTCGACGTCTCTGTCATGGAGGACATAGCGCACAACCTTCCCATCACTGAGGGGTGTGAGCGACTCATGCGTACGCTTAAGGTGATGGGCTACAAGACCGCTATCCTCTCGGGAGGCTTCACTTACTTCGGACATTACCTGCAGAAGAAGTTTGATATAGACTATGTATACGCTAACGAACTAGAGGTGGCCGATGGCAAGCTCACGGGTCGCTACGTGGGCGATGTGGTCGATGGGCGACGCAAGGCTGACCTGCTTCGTCTGATCGCTCAGGTAGAGCGTGTGGACCTCATGCAGACGGTAGCCGTAGGCGATGGCGCTAACGACCTGCCGATGCTTTCGCTAGCTGGACTAGGTATCGCCTTTCACGCTAAGCCGAAGGTCAAGGCAAGTGCCGAGCAGCGCATTTCGTCTGTCGGGCTCGATGGCATCCTTTACTTCCTAGGCTACAAGGACTCGCTTTTTGATGAGCAGATGATAGAGTGCATGAAGGATGGCACCTGCTCGACACTCTTTCCAAAACACTAATCGTCTAACCATTTACTCCCCCATAATACATGATACGTCATTGCGTCATCTTCACGCTACAATTACCAGGCTCCGCTGAGGAGCAGCAGGCTCATCTGAAGAAGATTGAGAGCCTCCTCGAGGACCTCCCCGAGCAGATTCTCGAGCTAGAGTCGATGGAAGTCTTTTTCAACTGCAACCCCAACGAGGAGTCTACCTTTATGCTTCAAGCTGATGTAGAGGATCTAGAGGCTCTCGCCAGTTACTCATCTCATCCATCCCATATCCAAATAGTAAATGAACTTATCAAACCGTACAAAGTGGGTCGCACTTGCATTGATTATAAGTTGCATGACCATTATCCTCACTAACGCTATGTCTAGAGAACAAAAACAACCGCAGGAACTCGACACCGTCTACCTCGCTGGGGGTTGCTTCTGGGGTATGCAAGCCTTCTTTGAGGAGGTAGACGGAGTCGTCTCTACCGAGGTGGGCTATGCCAATGGCACACTAGGACGTCAACCTTCCTATGAGGAAGTTTGTACAGGCGAAACAGGCTTTGCCGAGACGCTGCAAGTAGTTTACGATGCAGGGCGTGTGCCGCTAAGCTTTATCCTAGAGCGCTACTTCACCGTCATCAACCCCACCACGCTCAATCGCCAAGGACCCGACCACGGTACCCAGTACCGCACCGGCATATACTATACTAAAGAGGAACAGCGCCCGATCATCGAGAAGGGACTCACTGCACTACAGCAGGCTTATGCCGACCCCATCGTGGTCGAGTGCAAGCCACTGAGCAACTACTACCCAGCCGAGAGATACCATCAGGAGTATCTGCGCAAGAACCCAGGAGGCTACTGTCACATCGGGCGTATGCAGATAGCACGCGAGAGCTCTGTGCGCTACGTGGACCACGAAGCTCTTCGCAAGCGACTCACACCGATGCAGTATCACGTGACACAGGAGGCTGGCACGGAGCCACCCTTTGACAATGAGTACTACGACCTCACTGAGGCGGGCATCTACGTAGACGTTGTCTCTGGCAAGCCTCTCTTCCTGAGTTTGGACAAGTTTGACTCTGGTTGCGGGTGGCCTGCCTTTGCGAAGCCTATTGACGACCAACTGATCAAGGAGTCGACCGACCGCTCACACGGCATGGTGCGTACGGAGGTGCGCAGCAAAGATTCGGACGCTCACCTCGGGCATCTCTTTGAGGATGGTCCCGTTGAGCTTGGCGGACTGCGCTACTGTATCAATAGTGCAGCGCTGCGCTTCATTCCCCTAGACAGTCTAGAGGCTGAGGGGTATGGCGACTACCTGCGCTACTTCAAGAAGTAACTGTGACAAGGGTCTTACACCTCAGCACATATGGAGCTAAGAGCGGTGCGGGCGTCGCAGCTCTGCGACTGCTAGAGGCTGAGCGTAGCTACGGCTTAGACGCTGAGCTACTGCTTATGGCTCCTAACTCGGAGACCCTAGCTGGGGTACACGCACTTGGCAATGATCGGAGGCTTTACCGAGCTTGGCAATGTCAGCTCTGGAGCGAGCGTGCCCTTGTTGCTCTGCTCAACGGCTTCAACCGGGAGCAAACTTTCAAAACCTCTCTAGGCAGGCTCGGCATCTCTATGCGCGTCCTGCGTCCTTATCTTGCAAAGGTGGATCTCATCCATCTGCACTGGACGCAGCACGCCTTCCTCTCGCTCCGCACTCTCGAGGAGCTCTGCAAGCTCGGGCTACCCGTCGTCATCACGCTCCATGACTACTGGTGGGCTCAAGGCATCGAGCAGATGGAGACCAAGCCTAGTGAACTGTCAGCCCCCCTGCGCCGACTAGACCGACAAGTTCGGCAGCGCAAAGCTGAGCTAATGGCGTACTACCCTATTCACTGGGTCACCGTCTCCAGTAGCCTTGCCAATGAGGTGTCACGCCCCCCCATCATACCACGCCTAGGCGTCAGCACCATCGGCAATGTCCTCTCCGCTCACTACTACCAGCAGGCACAGAGCCAAGGAAGCCGTGACACCAACGAGCAGGTACCTTATCAAATTCTCTTTGTAGCGACACGTGTGGACGACCCGATCAAAGGGTGGAGCTACCTCTCTACGGCCATGCGACAGCTAGCCGATCTAGCGGGCGAGCAGAGAGCGCAAATGCAGCTCACACTCGTCGGCGCCCTATCCGACCGCACACTCCTCAAGCAGATCCCCATCCCCGTAGAGCATCTAGGCAGTATCTCCGATGCGGAGCGACTGCGCTCCCTTTACGCTGAGAGCTCTGTCCTCATCTCAACCAGTGAGCGCGAGAGCTTTGGCCAAACAATCCTAGAGTCACTTGCCTGCGGTACGCCCGTCATCGCTAGAGACTCGGGAGGACCCGCAGATATAGTCATCGATGGGGTCAATGGAGCCCTCGTGGCGCACGACAAACCGCAAGAGATGGCGACCGCTCTCTGGCAACACTTCACCGAAGCCAGAGTTTATCAGCCCGAAGCATGCCGAGCCACCGCCCTGCGCTTTGCCCCCACCGCCATCGCCCAGCAGTATGCCCAGCTTTACGCCCAGTTAATAGATGACACCCAGCGAGCAAACTCATGACGACCACGCCCCTACTAACCATCATCACCATCTGCTACAATGCGGAGGCAACCATCGCGCCCACGCTGCGTAGCCTTGCCGAGCAGAGTGACCAGAGCTTTGAGTACCTCGTCATGGACGGAGCTTCCCAAGACAAAACGCTCTCACTCGTCCAGACGCTCTACCCTCGTGCTACCGTCCACTCCGAGCCTGATCATGGGCTCTACGATGCGATGAATAAGGGGTTGCGCCATGCCACCGGCACCTACATCTGGTATCTCAATGCGGGCGATACGCTCCGCACGCCTGACACGGTCCGCACCGTCTGCGCTGCTCTTGAGACGCACCAGCCAGACCTTCTCTATGGCGACACGATGATTGTAGACGGTGCTTACCAAGACCGCCATCCTCGTCGGTTGCGCCCACCGCATCGGCTGACGCAGCGCTCCTTTGCCAATGGTATGCTCATCTGCCACCAAGCCTTTATACCACGATGCAAGCTTGCTCCGCTATACGACCTGCGCTATCGCTACTCCGCAGACTACGACTGGTGCATCAAGATCATCGACGCTATCCATAGCCAATACCGCATCGACGACTATCTCGTCAACTACCTTAACGAAGGGGTCACTACACGCAACCATCGCGCCTCGCTCCTCGAGCGGCTCCGCATCATGGCTCGGAGGTACGGTTGGTTCACCGCCCTAACACGACACGTCAGCTTCCTCTTCTGCCGTCAGCGCTAACTAGCGGCGCTGTTTCTGCTGTTGCGCTTTTTGCTGTGCCTCTCGCTCTTTGAGTTTGCGACGACGCTCCTCTTCGAGTGCCTTGAGTCGCTTCTGACGCTCTTTCTCCTGCTGGCGCAGTTGCTCCTTGCGGGCTTTCTCCTGAGCACGACGCTCTGCCTCCACACGCTTGATCTGCTCCTGACGCAGTTGCTCCTGGCGGCGCTGCTCATCACGACGAGCCTTGAGCTCCGCATCGCGCTGGCGCTGACGCTCCTTGAGTTGCTCCTCACGCTCACGCTTCGCCTGACGCTCTTGCGCTTTGCGCTCGCGCTCCATCTGCTTTAAGTCTTCGGGAGTTACTTGTCGTGCCTTTTGGATCGTGGTGCGTTGATCCTCTATGGGCATCGTCTCCTCAGGCTTTTGCAGTAAGCTGTCCAGCTGCAGCTCCACCGCTGGCAGAGCAATTTGTGAGCGATCTATCTCAAAGGTGATCGGTTTATCGACGACAGGCATCATGGCGGGCGAAGCAACCGTATCGGGTTTCTCATCTTGCGAGCCTGTGAGAAGGAGCCAGCGGTCTATGAGATAGTGCGCTGCGGGGTAAAGGTCGAGCAAGCTATCAGCCACGAAGGTCATATAGTCACCGATGCTCTTAGCGCCCGTAGCGACCTGACGGTAGTTATCGTCGGTCATGACGAGGAGCAACGCCGAACTGTCCAAAGCGGAGAGATAGCCCTCAGGACTATAAGCCCGAGTCACGTACTGCCATGCGACAGTGGCCGTGGGGAGGTCGCTGATGGTCACGAGGGTCTCATGCTCCGAGGGTGCGAAGGCTACGGGAAGGATGTAGTCGGTAAACTGAGCGTAGTTGAAGCTCTCGACGGCGAAGCGCAGAGAGCGCTCCAAAGCGTCACCTCGCTGTGGCACGATGAGCAGAGCCTGGTACTTGTCGCTACGCTTTCCAATGGTAAAAGGCTGCTCCGCCAATGTCCCCGCGACACTATCCTGCGACGCAATGCGCAGATCCCAAGCGATGCCTTGGTAGCCACCCTGAGCGATGTGCGCTCCACGCAACAGACGCTGGAGCATCTCCTGAGCGAGGACGGCGACCTCCTCTTTAGGATAAGATGTGGTGAGCGACTCAAGCCCCTTTCTAAAGGCGGCTTCGTCACCCTGCAAGACATAGCTGAGCGCATTGACAAAGGCAAACTGCGGCAAGGTCTCTGAGAGCGGATAGGACTCCGCCGTCTCACGATACAGTCGCTGCACTTCTCGTGATCGGCCAGCTAAGTAGGCGTTGAAGGCTTGGTCGTAAAGTCTCTCATCAGCCCCGATGTTGGCGCGTAGCTTGGCTATGTAGTTAGGATCTTGTAGTGTGACGGCAAGTGGGTCTTCGGGCAGCTCCGCGAGCAACTTGCGTCGCCACGGCTCAGCTAGGTCTGCCCGCTCTAGTCGCTGATAGAGCATGTAGAGCGTGTAGTATATGGATGCTCTGTCGGCGTACTCGGGGTAGCGACTGAGTAGGTCTTCGTAGCTCTTGACCGCCTCTTCGAAGCGCTCCATCTGCTCGTTGAACGCTTTGCCCATACCGACCAGCGCCGTCTGAATAATCTCATCTGAAGCGGCAATCTGCTCGGGCGTGGTGGGGAGCTTGGAGAGGTAATACTCCCGCTGGAGGGGATCTTGGTCTGCGGGTAAGCTATCGGTAGACGAGGTGAGGCTGTCCGTAGGAGATGCCACTGAAGACAATGAGTCAGCGGGTGCTTCGCCAGTCTCACCCATCTGAGCTGTGGGGTCACTTGCATCAAAGGAGATCTGCTTATTACGTCTCCGCCAGTCGTCCGCCAGTGGACGCTTGCCCCACTTGCGCTCAAAGAGGTCCTTACCCTGAGCCACTAGCGTAGGATTGTAGAAGTAGCTCTTGCCATTGCCACCACCCGCCATCGGGGGAGGCGTACCGACACCGCCAGGGCGACCGCCGCCAGGCATATTGATGTCAGCTTGCTGGTTAAGCGCTTCGTTTTGTCCTTGTTGCTCAGCGAGTAACTCTTGCTTGCGTGCCTCTTCCTGCGCCTTCTTGTAAGCCGTGATGAGACTGTCCGCATAGGCCAACCGCTCCGCCTCTGGGAGTGCCGCAACGCGCCGCAGGCTGTCCTGTTCGTAGACTTGCTGAGCAAAGGAGACTAGCTGGTCTAAATCGGCCGAGAGCTTGGTCACCGCCTCGTAGCGTGGATGGCTTTTCTCGATCACACCCGCTGCGCCAGCGTACGCTTCCTGAGCCTTGAGGTAGTTGTTTTGCGCTAAGTAAATATCGCCTAAGTGAAGCTGACAAAGCATATAGTCGAAGCTGCGCTGCGTACTCTGCTCCACCCCATGCGTGAAGGCGGTGACGGCATGCGTCGTGTCGGGGATCGCTAGGTAAAGGCGTCCCTGCGTGAGATATATCTGATCGACGAGCTCTTTGTTCTTATCTCTATGCGCCAAACGCTCTAGACGGCGGATGACTCGCTGCGGATTGCCCTGCGCCTCGATCTCTAGGCGACGCATCGTGGCGGCAAACTCCAGCGGATAAGGTGGTGCCAGACGTACTACACGCCCGAAAGCTTGAGAGGCTTCGCTTCTCCGACCTTCATTGCTGTAGAGCTGCCCTAAGAGATAGTAGAGTCTGGCTCGCTGAGCCTTGATCGGCTTGCGATCGATCGTCTGCTGCAGGTAAGATATGGCTGAGAGTGTGTCGCCCTGCTTGAGAGCCCGCTCTGTTTCCGCTAAAGGATAGATCTTGCTACGACTCTTGTAGACGCCATCTTCGGGTAGGTTGTTCAGTATCTCGTTCGCTTCGTCCACCCAGCCCAAGGCAAGATAACAGCGAGCCTGCCAGATGCGCGCTTCGTCCCGCACCTTATCCTCCGTGCTGTAGAGCCGCGTCATATAGGAGAAGGTCGCCAGCGCCTCCATGAAGTGCCCTCCGTAAAACTGCGCCTCCCCAACCATCATCCAGGCATTGTGCAGGAAGGGGTTGTACTCCATCTTGTTGTAAAAAGCCTTCTTCTTCGGATTGCGCAGGAGGTCTTCTCGCGAAATCTTTGGCTTCGTACGAATTGAGTGCTCACGGATCGCCTTTTGTCCCTTTTCGATCGCTTTACCTAGCGAACCGCCCACGGCTGTCTCCTCCGACGACTCCTGTCCCGCTGTGCGTGTGATAGGATCAGGCACCAGCAGCTCAGTGTAGCTCTCCGAAAGGTCGTGGTAGAGCGCTTTGTAGCCCTCGTTGAAAGCTAGCTGACCGTTGTGATAGACGTTGTAGCGTGTGGTCAGATTGTGGTAAAAGCGCGAAGCACTATCGTTGCGCTTGGTGCTACAGCCCACAGCGCTACCCAAGACGCACAGCAAAGCTACCACTACGCCTAGACAATACTTAGTGCGCAGTGGTAGCTTACCACGATAAGATCTGTCTCTGTCTGCCACGCTTACAATTAAGTTCTAATCCTTAGGGAGCGTATCTATGCTACAATCCCCTACTCTCACAAACGCACCAGACCTTATATATATTGTACTATGCGCCCTACGGAGTGACCAGTTGTAAGATCTCGGGCGGTAGCAAGATACCACGCATCGAGAGACTCTTGAGCCACCCCTCATAGTCGGTCTCGAGGAGCGTCTCGGCCACCTCGCGGAGCATCGCCAGCTCCGCATCCGTGTAGCTCTCTATAGGACGATGCGCCAGTACGTCCAGCTCCTCGTCATCGTAGTAGACGATTCGGGGGGCTCGTCTTATCACTCTCTCCGCTTCGGAGCAAGAGTCCGTACAGCTGGCACAAGCGGACGCATCATCAGCACAGCGACTCGTGTCCGACTCGCCAGAGAGAGACTCTCTCAGTTCGCGCTCCACCTCGCCAAGGGCAGAGCCTAGAGCAGTCTCCCCAGTCGTCTGCGAGCCTTGCTCTGTAGCGCCGTCCTTCTTACGAACCTTCTGTCGCTCCGACCAGCGGACGAGCAGATGCACGATCAGACCTATCGCTATGGATAGAAAAAAGATCTCTAGAGCCTCCATCGCTCAGCGTCAGAAGCCCCTAGCAGGTGGGTAGCACCATCTTGTCGATCCGCTCCTTGTGACGACCACCCTCGAAGGGGGTGTCGAGGAACGCATGCAGACAGCGCTCAGCCTCCGCAGTCTCTATGAAGCGTGCTGGCATGACCAGTACATTAGCATCATTGTGCGCCCGGATGAGCTTAGCAATATCCTCATTCCAAGCGAGCCCAGCACGGATGACGTTGTACTTATTGAGCGTCATAGCCATGCCATTGCCCGTACCGCAGATAGCGATACCACGATCTACCGTTCCCATCTGTATGGCAAAAGCAAGCTGGTGCGCATAGTCTGGATAGTCACAGCGCTCCTCCGAATGAGTACCGTAGTCGACACACTCGATCTGTATGGCTGCGAGCCACTCCTTGACCTGCTCTTTGAGCTGATAGCCAGCGTGGTCTGAGCAAATACCTAGTTTCATAAGACTATTTCTCTATATCGTTTGGATTAATCCTCATCCTTCATAGGAGACTCAGGAAGCACGAAGTCCACAAAGCAAAGGCCTGCCAGTGCCGTACCGTAGCGCTTGGTCACCGTGATACCCTCCGTGATGAAGTTGAGCTCACCGAGGTAGTACTGGCTGTATGTGTTCTGGTGCAGATCGTTGATGACACGTATCAGACGAGACTCCAGCTCCTCGATACGGTAGCGACCGCTCACCTCGCAGACGAGGCCTCCAGCCTTCTCGTCGAAGTTCTCATCCTTGTACATCCAGGCGTAGACGACGCCGGCACTGACGAACTCATCTTGGATACCGTGCGAGACAGACATGATCGTCTTGAGCTCTGAGCCAAAGGGAGGCATATCCACCTCATCAGGCGAAACGAGCCGAGCCGTCGCTGGCAGGACGGAGGAGTAGACCATTATATTATAGTCGGCGATACCCGCATCGTAGAGTGCCATATGGTAGGAGCCAGCATGCTTCTCAAGGTCGGACTCACCGCTTCCTTTAGTCGTAAAGAATGTATTGGGGATCAAGTTCCCGTAGTACTTGTTGCTCATCGTGATAGTTATTTATGAGTTAGGGAATATCTAATTTGCGTGGGCAAATATACGAAAGTAAGGGGACATAGGCAGGACTGGCGCATTATAACGGCTAATTCCTGTTTTGAGATGCTGAGGGAGAAGCTACATTTTGACTGCATATCTCACACAGTCATTATGATCATAGATTACACATTTGTTTGCCTCATGTATGTCCCCAGTCTCAAACGCATCAACTGTTTCTTACTGATGCATCTGTTCTGCCAACCATTCTTTCAAAACAACAGCATGATTATATTTCTCGTTTTTTGCGCCATACAGCAAGGTCACGTTATGGTCGTGCAACTTCTGCACACACAAATCTTTAAACTCCTGTGACGCTGAGTTCTCGAACAATTCCTGTCTGTATCTCTGTTTAAACTCATCATATCTTTCAGGAGTATGGGAAAACCATCTTCGAAGTTCATTTGATGGTGCGATCTCCTTAGCCCATAGATCAATTTTAGCATTTTCCTTTTTCATCCCTCGTGGCCATAGTTTGTCCACAAGAACACGAAAACCGTCTGCTTCAACTGGAGTCTCATAGATTCGCTTGTATCTCAATTCATTCATCATGTCTTGTCTCCTTTAAGGTGAATTCACTCGTGGTTAAAGGCAAATGTACGAATAAGTCATCATAATACGGCGCTATAACCGCACTCAGAGACTCTTACATCTCCGCTGATTCCAATCTCTCCCGAGGAATTGGCCGATTTCTTTGATAGTGGGATCGACGAACTCATTCTGTATCGTGCTCCACCCTAAGGGGGACACCTCAGCGGGTCACGCGGATGTTGTAGCGACTCTTGTAGTCCACCTGGGGCATCTCGGGAAGTGACTTGAGGTACTGGACGATCACCTCGGCAGTCGTGATGCCTTGGTTCTTGTCAGGAGCCGAAGTTTGGTAGGTGTAGGCCGCCTGCACGTACGAGCTCGTGGCTAGCGTGTAGAGCTTGTCTGGATCGACCGGAGTGTCGCTACCAGCGGGATAGACGGTGCAGTCGAGCAGTACGCCCGTGTCGTCAAGCTGGTAGTCCACCCGTAGCCCCGACGTGTGAGCTGGCGCATTGCTATCGGTCGTCCAGGCATGGAGGAAAAACTCCTTCAGCTGTCGTCCCGTCATCGTGAGCACGGTCAGCTCGTTGCCAAAGGGGTCTAGACGAAGAATATCTTTGAGCGTAATATTGCCTTGGGGCAATTCACCGATACGTACGCCGCCTGGGTTTTGCATCGCAAAGTCCGCATGGCTATACCAGCGCTGCGCATCGGCAAAGATAGCACCCAGCGTATATTTGTCTTGGATAGGCTTCGGATTGGTTGTCACCACTTGCGCAAAGAGCGGATTAGCATTATAACCCTCCACCATGCGCTGCATCTTCTCATTGACCCCACCAGCGTGCGGGTCGGCTGGGAGAAGCATCTCTTGGTGCGAGAGCACCTGCCCACCTCTATGTCGTATCAATGCGAGGGAGATGTAGTGCGCCTTGTAGCCAGACTGCACGATGGGTACGGACGAGTGCAGGTCGTTCGGGTGATCGATGAGCGTGTGCGAGTGTCCGCCCACGATGAGATCTAGGTAGGGAGCCACCCGAGCCAGTATCGTATCCTCCTGCACTCCAATGTGCGTCACAGCTATCTGCAGATCCGAGCAACCCGCCAAGTAGCGGTAGTTCTTAACCTCTTCTAGTGGCTTAGTGAAAGCTACGCCCCGTACATTCTTCGGGTGCGATTCGGGGATGCCTAGCTTGCTCAGCTGAAGTAGCCCCACGACAGAGACCCGCGTACCGTCAGGCATCGTGAAGATTTTGTAGGGCTTCAGAGCAATGCCATAAGAGGGCGATGGGAAGACGTTGGCCGAGAGGAAAGGGAACTTCGCACGATGCGAAATGTCTCCCAGCCCGTGCTGCCCCAAGTCAAACTCATGATTTCCCAAAGCCGAGGCGTCAAAGCGCATCTCATTCATCAGCTCGATGATCGGTAGCCCCTTCGGCTGGAAGTTGTCATTGATCGGGTTGCCCGTCTGTAGGTCTCCCGCAGCTAGCAGGAGCAGATTGGGATAGATCGCCCGCATACTGTCGACCATAAAGGCGATGCGGGGCAACTGGTCAATGTTGGCATGGATATCATTGAGCCCTACGACAGCAAGCGTCGACACGCCACCTGGCTGCGCCTGCTGCTTGACACGGCAAGCTGACAGGCTCCCCACGAGGAGCAGAAGCAGCGCACCGTAAAGTGTATAATTAAAGGTCTTTCTCATGATCTGAAAAATGCTTTGTTATGGTTCTTTCAATTGGCTTAGCGTAGCCGAGAGCGTACCCTCAGCTAGACGAAGCTCTATGTCGTCGCCCTCACGAAGCTGCGAGGGGCTTTTGACCAGATCGCCCTTGTGGTGCACGATAGCGTAGCCACGCTGCAGGACCGTCTGCGGGTCCATTGCGCGAATGATCTGCGCTAGGTGCTCTATCTGCGTGCGCTGCGTGGTCGTAATCTTGCGATGCTCCTGCAGGCTCTGCTGTCTAGCTTGCCACTCGTTGAGCTGAGCCGTTAGGTAACTCGCATAGCGATGCTTAAACTGCGTCAAGAGCGTATCCCACTGCAGTTGAT
>UWSO01000015.1 GCA_900538385.1 uncultured Porphyromonas sp. | reverse complement strand
AGCATCTATACTGAAAAAGAACTCCATTTCACCAACCATTTTGACCTTTAGGTCAAAAATCATCCATACTCGCGAAGCAGCAGTTATTGTCGAAAGCCAAACGTTACGTGAGGTACTGGTCGAGTAAGTATGGGCGCAGGAGCTCTTGCGCCTCGGCTGTGTATCGTTGCTGTGCGGTGCGTATGGCTAAGCTCTCGAAGCGACAGGACTCAGGCGGTGTCGCGGAGCGGTGCCACTGCGTCAGAAGTCGTATGGCGGGCTGCCCTACGTGATGGTGCAGCCCGCAGAGACGTGTGAGGTTGTAGCGGTGCAGCACTGCCTCACGACGCAAGAGGGGCAATGCCTCGACGGGCGTGACGAGACAGAGCGTTGGCTCAGGAGCAACGAGTGGCTCCAGGTAACGAAAGAGTAGATGTGGCGCAAAGCCCTCTCCCGTGTAGCGCGCCTGACGGAGCGATGCCGTAGCGGGTTGGAGTCCGTCGTAGTAAGGAGGATTGGAGATGATGAGGTCGTAGTAACGGGGTGGCAATGGGAGCTCTGGCGCAGTGATGTCACACGACAGTGCCGTGAGCCGATCGCTGTAAGGGGAGCGTGAGAAGTTGTCCTGAGCGGTACGGACCGCTTCGTCATCGACGTCGATGGCGGTGACCATGGCACTGGGATAGGTCTGCGCGAGCATCAGCGACAGGATGCCTGTACCTGTTCCCACGTCTAAGATTTGACCTGCTGTGTGAGCCGTCCTAGCCCACGCTCCGAGGAAGAGCGCATCGGTAGAGATACGCATAGCACAAGCCCCCTGCATGAGAGCGTAGTGTCGCATGCAGAAGGGCTTGTCCATAGTTTTGGTTGGCTGTTGGCTATTGGCTGTTAGTATTCTTGCCAGCTCTTGATCTCTAGCTCTTCTAGCGAGAGCGTACAGAATGCCTTGATATAGGTGGCTGCGAGGCGTGCATTGGTGATCAGCGGGATGTTGAGATCGATCGCAGCACGGCGTAGCTTGTAGCCATTGGTCAGCTCACCCGTAGAGAGGTTCTTATTGATGTTGACCACAAGGTCTACCTCATGCTGGTGCAGCAGATCAAGTGCTTGCGGCTGCTCGGTGCTGTCTGGCCAGTGAACGAGCGTGGCGGGGACCCCGTTCTCCTCTAGGAAGTGCTGCGTGCCTGCCGTGGCGTAGAGCTTGTAGCCCTTCTTGTGGAGGAGCTGTGACGCCTCGAGGAGGTCGGCCTTTTGCTTAGCACCACCCGTCGATAGGAGGATGCCTCGCTCTGGTATGTGATGACCCACGGAGAGCATCGCCTTGAGGATAGCCTCCTCGGTGTCTTCGCCGATACAACCTACCTCACCCGTGGAAACCATATCGACACCTAGCACGGGGTCAGCCTTTTGCAAGCGTGAGAAGGAGAACTGCGAAGCCTTGATCCCCACATAGTCTAGCGAGAAGGCATCCTTCGTCGGGTGCTCATAGGGCAATCCTAGCATGATCTTGGTTGCTAGGTCAATGAAGTTGAGCCGCAGTACCTTGCTCACGAAGGGGAAGCTGCGTGAGGCGCGAAGGTTGCACTCGATCACTTTGATTTCGTTGCCTCGTGCGAGGAACTGAATGTTGAACGGTCCCGAGATGTGTAGCGCCTCAGCTATCTGGCGCGAGATGCGCTTGATACGTCGTACGGTCTCGACGTAAAGCTTCTGTGCGGGGAACTGAATGGTTGCATCGCCACTATGGACGCCAGCGAACTCGATATGCTCGCTGATCGCATAGGCGATGATTTCGCCATGATCGGCGACGGCATCCATCTCGATCTCCTTGGCATGCTCGACAAACTGCGACACGACGACGGGGTGGTCTTGTGACACATTGGCTGCGAGCTGCAAGAAGCGGAGTAGCTCCTCCTGATTGGAGCAGACATTCATCGCAGCTCCTGAGAGGACGTAGCTAGGACGCACCAAGACGGGATAGCCTACACGATCCACGAAGCGATCGATGTCCTCAATAGTGGTGAGCTCGCTCCACTCGGGCTGGTCGATACCTAGCTCGTCTAGCATGGCGGAGAACTTGTGTCGATCCTCCGCATGGTCTATATCTTCGGCTTGCGTGCCTAGGATGGTGACTCCATTAGCGGCAAGACGTAGCGCTAGGTTGTTCGGGATCTGACCGCCCGTAGCTAGGATGACACCCTTGGGTGCCTCTAGGTCTATGATATCCATGACGCGCTCGAAGGTGAGCTCGTCAAAGTAGAGACGGTCTGACATATCAAAGTCTGTACTGACGGTCTCTGGATTGTAGTTGATCATGATAGAGCGCAGACCCGCCTTGCGAATGGTGTGTAGCGCATTGACACCGCACCAGTCAAACTCGACGGAGCTACCGATACGATAGGCTCCCGAGCCTAATACGATGACAGACTTGCCGTCTTGCTCTGTAGCTATGTCGTGCTCCTCGCCATGATAAGTAAGGTAGAGGTAGTTGCTCTCGGCAGGTACCTCGGCGGCTAGCGTGTCGATCTGCTTGACATAAGGTAGTATGCCGAGGCTCTTGCGGTGCTGACGTACTTGGTCTGCCTCTTTGTGCAGGGGCTTCTTGTACTCCTTGGTGACGGCACGTGCGATCTGAAAGTCGGTGAAGCCTTGCTCCTTAGCTTGCCGTAGTAGCTCTGCGGGGAGACTCTCTATGGAGTCACAAGTGCCTAGTGTCTCGGAGGTATCTAGGATGCCTTTGAGGCGATAGAGGAACCAGCGATCGATCTTCGTAAGCTCGTGGATCTGCTCCACACTGTATCCCTGACGGAATGCTTTGCTGATGACGAAGATGCGGGTGTCGGTCGGCTCCCGCAGGGCTGTGTCGATGTCGGGGATGACGAGTTCTTTGTTTTCGCAGAAGCCGTGCATACCCTGCCCGATCATGCGGAGTCCCTTTTGGATGGCCTCCTCAAAGGTGCGACCGATCGCCATAACCTCACCGACAGACTTCATGCTACTGCCGAGCTGACGAGACACACCGTGGAACTTACCGAGGTCCCAGCGTGGTATCTTGCAGACACAGTAGTCTAGTGCTGGCTCGAAGAAGGCTGGCGTGGAGCCTGTCACCGCATTCTGCACCTCAAAGAGTCCATAGCCTAGTCCGAGCTTCGCAGCAACGTGTGCGAGGGGATAGCCGGTAGCTTTGCTGGCTAGTGCCGAAGAGCGAGAGAGACGCGCATTGACCTCGATGACACGGTAGTCCTCACTGTAGGGGTCGAGGGCGTACTGCACATTGCACTCGCCTACGACACCGAGGTGACGGATGATCTTGATAGCGATCGTGCGGAGCTTGTGATACTCATCGTTGGAAAGGGTCTGTGATGGAGCGATGACGATACTCTCACCGGTGTGGATGCCGAGCGGGTCAAAGTTCTCCATATTACAGACGGTGATGCAGTTGTCGTAAGCGTCTCGCACCACCTCGTACTCGATCTCTTTCCAGCCGCGCAAGCTCTTCTCGATCAGTAGCTGTGGGGAGAAGGCGAAGGCTTTCTCAGCAAGGACTCGGAGCTCCTCATCATTGTCGCAGAAGCCACTACCCAAGCCACCCAGCGCATAGGCAGCTCGTACGATGACGGGGTAGCCTAGTTGGTTGGCAGCGACGAGAGCGTCCTCCATCGTGGTGACGGCGTGGCTTTGAATCGTCTTGACCTCTATCTCGTCAAGCTTCTCGACAAAGAGCTCGCGGTCTTCGGTCGCCATAATGGTCTCGACGGGTGTACCGAGCACGTCGATGCCGTAACGCTCCAGGACACC
Organism: uncultured Porphyromonas sp.; assembly: GCA_900538385.1. GTDB lineage: Bacteria > Bacteroidota > Bacteroidia > Bacteroidales > Porphyromonadaceae > Porphyromonas. The sequence continues at coordinate 45,624 of UWSO01000015.1, read as the reverse complement.
CGACTGAAAGAGCTGGACACCACAGTTGAGCGCGGTCTGCCCTCCGAAGGCTAGCATGATGCCGTCGGGACGCTCACGCTCTATGACACGCTCTACGAAGTAAGGCGTGACGGGTAAGAAATAGACCGCATCAGCAACGCCTTCGCTGGTCTGAACCGTAGCGATATTGGGGTTGATGAGGACGGTCTTGATACCCTCCGCTTTGACAGCTTTGAGAGCTTGTGAGCCTGAATAGTCAAATTCGCCTGCCTCTCCGATCTTGAGTGCGCCAGATCCGAGTAGGAGTATCTTATTGTATTGCTTACGCTGAGTCATGGTTTGGTCGAGCTTGATGGGTTATTTCGACAATTGTGGGTAGTTCAGGACGGTGTCCTGAAAGTCAGTGAAGAAGCTGAGCGCATCTAGCGGACCGCCCTTTGCCTCTGGGTGGAACTGTACCGAGCGAAATGGCAGGTCGGTGTGCATTAGCCCCTCATTGGTGCCATCGTTGAGGTTGGTGTACCACTCTTCCCATCCCTGAGGGAGTGTCGCTGAGTTGACAGCGTAGCTATGGTTCTGGCTAGTAATGAGGCACTGGGGTGAGCCGACCAACTGGACAGCTTGATTGTGCCCGTGGTGTCCGTACTTCATCTTGTAGATCTTAGCACCAGAGGCGAGTGCCATCAGCTGATTGCCCATGCAGATGCCGTAAGTGGGGAGCTGACGCTCGAAGGCATACTGTATCTGTCTGATCGTCTCCTTGCAGCACATTGGCGAGCCAGGACCATTGCTGATGAAGACACCACGCAGTCCCTCGATCTGCTCCAAAGGATAGTCCCAAGGGACGCGGTGGAGGGTGAAGCGCTCATCGATGAGCGAGCGAAGGATGTTGTCCTTGAGTCCACAGTCGATCAAAGCTATATGACAATCGCCCGAACCGTAGATGCGCGGCTCGGGGCAAGAGGCTTGAGCAACTAAGTTTTGCTCTCCGATGGAGGACTCTATGGGAGAGGTCTCGCCCTCGATGGTTATCGTGCCGACCTGTATGCCGTGGTCACGCAGATGCTTGGTCAGAGCTCGTGTATCGATGCCCGTAATCCCCACGACGCCTTGCTCTGCCATAAAGTCCCCTAGAGACTGCTCCGCATTCCAGTGTGAGTACTCTGGCGAGTAGCTGTTGACTATCAGAGCGCGCATAAGACAGCCATCACTCTCGTAGTAGTTTGGAATGTCGTACTCATCTCGAGTGGCAGCAGGGATACCGTAGTTGCCCACCATCGGATAGGTCATCACCAAGATCTGCCCCATATAGCTGGGGTCTGTGAGCGACTCGGTGTAACCATTCATGGCTGTATTAAAGACTACCTCACCAGCCAACTGTCTAGTCGCACCGAAGTGCCAGCCCGTGTAGGTAGATCCGTCTTGTAGCGTGAGCGTAGCTTTGCGCTGTGTGGATGTTTGCATGATTATTAGTTGAAAAGAGCGTCTATGTCTATTTGCGATTGTACTGCTGCTCGTAGTAAGCAATGAAAGCATCGTTGACGAGATGGGACCCTCCAGGCGTAGGATAGTCGCCCGTAAAGTACCAGTCGCCTGGATGGTGTGGGATAGCTTCGTGTAGAGCCTCTACTGTCTGGTAGACAATGCTAACCTCTGCCTTGATACCATCTGACTTGACGAGCTCAGCGATCTTGGCAGAGATCTCTTCCTCCGTAAAGGGTGCGTAGAGGGTTTTGATCACGTTGGGGACGTACTCCGTGAGCGGACGCTCCCTGAGAGCTATCGCCTCACGGTATGCCTCGTCGAGCATACGCTGCAGACCTCGCTCCTGAAGTAGTGCGATCATAGCTCTAAAGGCTATGAACTCGTCCACGTGACGCATATCGATGCCATAGTAGTCAGGATAGCGGATCTGTGGAGCGCTGGAGACGAAAACGATCTTGCGCGGTCCTAAGCGGTCTAGGATCGTGAGGATGCTCTGGCGTATCGTGGTGCCTCGTACGATGCTGTCGTCGATGACCACGAGGTTGTCCACGCCACGCTCGATGGAGCCGTAGGTGACATCGTAGACGTGCGTCGCTAGGTCGTTACGCGTATTGCCCTCGGAGATGAAGGTGCGTAGCTTGATGTCCTTGATGGCGACCTTCTCACTACGTATGCGCTGCGAGAGGATATGCGTCAGTTGTGCGTCAAAGTCGGGAGCTCCCAACGCTTGCTCGATCTGCTCCGCCTTGCGCTTGTTGAGCTCTAGGTTTAGTCCCTCTAGCATACCAAAGTAAGCGACCTCGGCGGTGTTGGGGATAAAGGAGAAAACCGAATGAGTCAAGTCGCCGTCTATCTCTCTGAGGATAGCTGGCGTGAGGAGCTGCCCTAGCATCTTACGCTCCCGGTAGATGTCTCGATCACTACCACGAGAGAAGTAGATACGCTCGAAGGAGCAAGCTTTCAGTTCGCCAGGCTCCAGGATCTGCGTGATACTCGGATTAGCTTTGTTGTCTATAGTGAGTGCCTCGCCAGGCTTTAGCTCAAGGACCTTGTCGTAGGTCACATTCATCACCGTCTGGATCACAGGACGCTCACTAGCAACGACGATAATCTCGTCATCAATGTAGTAGAATGCGGGGCGGATGCCGTTGCGATCTCTCAAGACGAAAGAATCTCCCGACCCCGTCATGCCGCACATCACAAAGCCTCCATCCCAGATAGGACTGGTACGATGCAACACGTTGGTCAGATCAAGATTGTCCTCGATGAAGTGCGTTATGTCCATCCCCTCTAGCCCCTGCTCCTCGTGAGCGATCTTGTAGAGACGCTCCACCTCACGGTCTAGGCGGTGACCTACTTGGTCTAATATAATATGTGTGTCGCTAGAGGTACGAGGGTGCTGACCGATGGCTGTGATCTCGTCAAAGATGCCCGACACATTGGTCAGGTTGAAGTTACCACACACGGCGAGGGACTTCGCTCTCCAGTTGCTACGGCGTACCATCGGATGTACGAAGGTCAAGCCCGCCAAGTCCGTCGTACTGTAACGTAGATGACCCATATAGCAATCGCCCAGGAAAGGCGTATAGCGCTCAGCCTGCGTCGCCTGCTCTACGGTAGGCGTCGTACCATCGTGAGCCATGGCTATGGTCTCATGTACCTTCTTGAATATCTCCGTAATAGCGTTACTGCCGAGAGCTCTCTCTCGATAGATGTACTCGTCACCTGGAGGTGCCTGTGTCTTGACCACAGCTAGCCCAGCGCCATCTTGCCCACGGTTGTGCTGCTTCTCCATCAGGAGGTAGAGCTTGTTCAGCCCGTAGAGGGTCGTACCGTAGTGCTCTGCGTAGTACTCTAGGGGTTTGCGTAGTCGTATGAGTGCTATCCCGCACTCGTGCTTGAGAGGTTCCATAGATCCGCCGAGGGTTATATCTTAGTTAGCGACGCTTCTTGTTTTGCTCACGCATGAGCTTCTCTTGCTCCTTCTGCATCTGCTCGAGGCGCGCCATAAAGCCTTTCTTCTTCTTGGGCTTCTTCTGGTTCTCCTCGAGACGTGCCAGCACCTTATCCTCATTGATCAGTAGTCGACTAGCAACAAACTGCAGGATCGTGATCAGCGTAGAGATAAAGTAGTAGTAGGTCAGACCAGCGGCATTGCTATTGAAGAAGATGAAGAACATGATCGTCATGATGTAAGGCATAAAGCGCATCATCTTCATCTGCGAGTTGTCCGCACCTGCGGACATGCTCATCGTATAGCGGGAGTAAATGATGTTGGTGACAGCCCATAGCAAGCAGAAGAGACTGATATGGTTACCACCCAGTAGCCCCGTGATGAAGGGTATGTCCGTGCTCCACGAGATGATCGGGTCATAGGTAGAGAGGTCCTTGACCCAGAGGAAGCTCTCCCCACGTAGGTCTATAGCCGTCGGGAAGAACATGTAGAGCGCTATCAAGAAAGGCATCTGCAGCAACATCGGCAAGCAGCCACTCATTGGGCTAGCCCCCGCATTGCGGTAGAGCTGCATCGTTGCTTGACTCCGCTTCATCATCATCTGCTGATCATCGCCCGCATACTTAGCATTGATTGCTTCCACTTGTGGCTTCAAGACACGCATCTTAGCTTGCGACATATAGCTCTTGAAGGTAAGTGGCGAGAGAAAGAGCTTGATAATGAGTGTCAGCAAGAGGATGATAATACCCCAGTTGGAGATAAAGCTCTGGAGGAAGTCTATCAGCGGACGAATCAGGGTGACATTGATCCATCTAAAGAGCGAGCCACCCACATAGATCATCCGCTTGAGGTCTAGTCGCTGCGCCTTGTCCACGCCAGCGTCCATCGCCTTGAGCATGTTGTAGTCTAAAGGCCCCATGAAGAGTGCAAAGTCCGCCTTGCGCCCATCACGTATGTCCATTGCAAAGGATCCGTGATAGTTACAAGCCTTGATATAATCCGTCTCCTTAGGCTCTGTCTTAAAGGACATCCTATTCCCCTCTAGGCGGGTATCTCCAAGACCTATGAGCACGGTGCTAAAGAACTTATCCTTCATCGCCACCCACTGGATCTTCTCACGGACATCCTTCTCCTGCTCATTTTTGGTCTCCTTCAGCTTCTCTACATCGTCTGCAGGATACTTGTAATATATGGTGGAGTACTGATTTTCGAACTTCCAGGAGCGCTCCTGTCGCGGTATGCGCAGACTCATCTCTAGGTCTTGTATCGCATTGTTGCTCTGCAGTAGCGAGCCCAGCCCCTGCCCCTCGATAGCCATGCCAAGCATATAGCCCTCGTAAGGCATCGTGTAGATGATGCGCAGATAGCTCGACGAGTCTATCGGCAGCGTCATCAAGAGCGTTGAGTCGTTGGGCTGACTGGCCTGCCAGATCAGATCTTTCGTGTCTAGGAGCTGATTTTGGTTCGTCCGTATAGGCAGGTTGAGCATAAAGTCACCAGGAGCAAAGAGTCTCACCTGTGTGCTATCGTAGCTCTGATAGTCTGCCAGCTCTGCGGAGATAGGCATAGCACCCTGAGTAGAGAAGGTGACGCACAGCTTTTCGTTTTGTAGCGTGTACTCCTTAGCTGGCTGGCTCATCAGCTGACTAAAAGCGTAGAGCGAGTCGATGGGGGCAGGCTTTGCTAGATTTGTAGTCGTTTGGCTCTCCTCTGCAGAGGCTACAGCTGTATTTGTCTCGACCTGAGTGGTATCAGTTGCCGGTGTAGGAGTAGATGCAGGCGTCTGCTTAGGGAGTAGGAAGACTGAGTAGACGACGATGACCACGCCGATCAGAACGATACCTATGAGGTTTGATTTATTCATCTAAAGTATAGAGTATGTCGTGTATAAAAGAAACTGCTCGAGATGTGCGCCTCTATCGATTACTAATTGCTGAGATAAAGGCCATAAAGATAGGACTAGGCTGCAAGACCGTACTGCTGTACTCTGGGTGGTACTGCACACCGATGTACCAAGGGTGTCCCTCTAGCTCGAGCGCCTCGACGAGACCTGTCTCGGGATTGGTTCCTACGCACTTAAAGCCAGCCTCCTCAAAGGCTGTACGGTACTGACTGTTGAACTCATAGCGGTGTCTATGTCTCTCTGAGATCAAGAGCTTGCCATAAGCTTCTGCCAGCTTAGAACCCTCTTTCAGTTCGCACTCATAAGCACCTAGTCGCATGGAAGCGCCTAGGTCTGAGACCGCCTTCTGCTCGTCCATCAGATCAATAATCTTATTGGCCGCTGTCGGCTTGATCTCGGTCGTGTTACAGTCCTCTAGGCCCAGCACATTCTGAGCAAACTCAATCGCCATGCACTGCATACCCAAGCAGATACCAAGCGTCGGGATCTGATGCGTACGGGTATACTCTAGGGCGATCAACTTACCCTCTACACCTCTAGAGCCAAAGCCTGGGGCCACCACAACCCCATCGTAGCCACTCAGGAGCTTCTCCACATTGTCCTTGGTGATGCTCTCGCTATGTATGGAGGTTAGCTTGAGCTTGCGATCATGATACACACAGCTCTGGAGTAGCGCCTCATCGATAGACTTGTAGGCATCTTGTAGCTCTACATACTTGCCCACGAGGGCGATGTGTAGCTCCTTGGTAGCTGACTTCATCCGGTGAACGAAGTTGCGCCACCCCTCCATTTTAGGTGTTTCGCCCACCTCTAGACCAGCCTGCTGGATCACCTGACGATCTAGCCCCTGCTCCTGCAGGAGTAGCGGTATCTCATAGATCGACGGCATATCGATACTCTGGAAGACACTCTCCTTAGATACATTGCAGAAGAGCGCTACCTTGTCTAGCAATTCATCGCTCAGCTTATGCTCCGTACGAAGCACCAAGATGTCGGGCTGTATACCCTCCTCTTGGAGCTGCTTGACCGAGTGCTGCGTAGGCTTCGTCTTGTACTCCTTGGCTGCTGCGATAAAGGGTACATAAGTCAGATGGACGCAGACGCAATGGCTCTTGAGTTCCCACTTGAGCTGACGTACACTCTCTAGGAAAGGCAGTGACTCGATATCTCCGACCACACCACCTATTTCTGTGATGACAAAGTCGTAGTGATGCTTCAGTCCTAGACGACGTACGCTCCGCTTGATCTCATCTGTGATATGCGGGATCACCTGAACCGTCTTACCAAGGTAGTCGCCGTGGCGCTCCTTATTGATCACACTCTGATAGATACGTCCCGTGGTGATGTTGTTCTCTCGAGAGGTGCGGATATTGAGGAAGCGCTCATAGTGACCCAAGTCCAGATCCGCCTCATGGCCATCTTCCGTCACATAGCACTCGCCATGCTCGTAAGGATTGAGCGTGCCCGGGTCGATGTTTATATACGGGTCAAACTTCTGTATCGTAACCTTGTACCCACGAGCTTGAAGCAATTTGCCAAGGCTGGCGGCTACAATACCCTTACCAAGCGAGGAGACCACGCCTCCTGTCACAAAGATGTATCGTGTATCGGTCATAACTGTGCTATATAATATAGGGGTATCATACCCCATTAAACTGAAGTCTTTGCAAAGGTACTAAATAGTGACCACTACGGGCTCACCATTTCTATATAAATTTACGCGCCCTCACCTGACGATGACATCTCCACGGAAGGTTTGCAAAATTCCTCCGGAGCTATTTATCATTTTCCACGGAGGTAACAAGAAATTCTTCGGACTTATCATTTGATTCTTCCGAAGTTTCGTTTGATTCTTCCGAAGTATTATTTCTTACCTCCGTGGAGATTTCAAAACATCCACGTGAGAGTTTGTGATTTCCTCCTAGGGGGATAAGAGAACAGTGCTGATCAAACAATCCTATCTCCGGAATAAAGATTTTTCTCTTCAAATGAAGCCTAGCACAAAGCACTATCTAACAGACATCTAAGTCACATGTCAGAACTATGCACGACTAGCAATCAGCCCCCGCGAAGAATAAATTGACGAGAAAACAGTTGTTAGTTTCGAAAATTGTCGTACCTTTGTCACCGCTAAGGAGCAGAGGAGCGTTGCTCTCGCCTTCGAGACATAGGCTAGTGAGCCTATCTGAAGGGTTTCATTCGGAGCTTCGCGAAAGAAAAATCATCTCAGCTATTGCAGTGTTGATATTTTTTGTACCTTTGCAGAGCAAAACAACCGAGGTGCGGTAGTTCAGCTGGTTAGAATACCTGCCTGTCACGCAGGGGGTCACGGGTTCGAGTCCCGTCCGCACCGCTCTGATTCCTCATACGAGGTCATCGCTTCTTGACAAGATGGTCAGCAAGCGTGACGGAGTAAGAGGATTATTGGTCTTAAGGAGGTAGCGATCTCCTGATTACAGCACTTTTTTTAGACTCCCCATGACTACTATGGAGAGTTTGTTATATGTACACAGGTAGTCACTGCTACAAGCCCAAGTGGCGGAACTGGTAGACGCGCTAGTTTCAGGTACTAGTAAACGCAAGTTTGTGCAGGTTCGATTCCTGTCTTGGGCACCTAAGATTACTTTAGGCGTAGTAGTTGCTGTAGGAGACTATATAATATTGTATGCGCAGGTGGTGGAATTGGTAGACACGCTACTTTGAGGGGGTAGTGCCAGCAATGGTGTGTGAGTTCGACTCTCATCCTGCGTACTACGAGAGAGACCTATTGGATGACCTTATGTAGATGAGGCTTCAGTAGGTCTCTCTCTTTTTTGCCCTACCCTATCTCAGCATACATCGTTGGGTCAATTTGTCCTAGCCTCCATCTCGTCTGTCTATTTCGTCTATCTAGGGCGTGGATACGGCTGATGATAGTCGCAGCCCTTGTCGTGGTACAGTTTTTGAGTACCTTTACACAGCGAGACTATTGCACGAGGGTACCTAGCTATGCTTTGCACCCGCATATATCGCCCAGTGCTGGAGCCGTCTAAACGGTACGAGGCACTACATAATTCACTCTCAAGAGATAACTACAAACGCATGAATTTCACGCCATATCAAATAAGTGACCTAGTGGTCAGAGCCTTTTCTAGAGCTTGCGCTATCGGACTACGCTCGGGGAAGCAACTAGACATCTCTAGATCACTCTTTATCGACTTAGCTCGCAGTAAAGACACCTTCCCTAGTGTCTTCATCTTGCGTACTCTAAATATACCGCTCACTCAACTACAATATACGCTCTTTGAGGAGCCTGCGAAGAATGGGTACTACAAGCAGATCCATGACACCATCGAGCAGAGTCAGTATACGATGCCTAGTGCGGAGCTCGTACGCTACTACCACGATCAGGTCAAGGCCATTCTGGAGGGAGCGTGGGAGATCTTCCCCAATCATGATGACTTCCCCATAATTGACGCACCGCGTATTGTCGCTTATATGCTACACGAGGGGCGGCCGGACATCTACCCATGGCCATTCATCACCTCTCGTCCTGCTAAGGAGGATATCCTAGCTAGCTACGTACAGAACAGCCTAGAGCATAGCACTAAAGCGACCTCTGTCGAGGTGCAGGCGATAGCCAGTGTCGAAGCGGAGGAGCAGATGCTTCAGACGATCCTCTCCACCGCTATGGCGGGTATGCCTGACGCGTTGACAGAGGAGATGCGAGATGAGCTCGATGTCGCCGCATGGGAGGCTCCCTTTGAGAGGCTTTACTCAGCCATAGCCGGTTCAGACGCTCCTCAGACGAAGAAGCCTGCTAGCGACATGGATCCTAACACTATTGTAAAGCAGGTGGAGGTCTTCGTCTCTCAGAACAATCCCGACGGAGAGACGGACAAAAACTCTATGCGCGCTGTGCCGCTAGAGGAGCTACCCGAAGAGATACAAGAGCATATCAAGGCAATCATACGTCACGAGCAGCGCAAGGTGACGCAAAACTCAGAAAGCAACCCCTTCGACCTAAACGCCGATGATGAGGGCGACAAGGAGGAGAAAGCCTCTAAGTCTAGCAAGCGCTCTAAGACACCTGCGCTAGATGCCTTTGCGACCAACCTTAACCAGCTCGCTAAGAACGACAAGCTAGACCCGATGATTGGTCGTGCTAAGGAACTAGAGCGTATCACACATATACTCTGTCGCCGACAGAAGAATAATCCCGTGCTGATCGGCGAGGCGGGTGTCGGTAAGACAGCCGTCGCCGAGGGCTTGGCACAACTCTTAGCTCGCGATGAGGTGAGTTACAAGCTTCGAGGTAAGGTGCTTTACAGCGTAGACCTGGCACAGATGCTAGCTGGAACACGTTACAGAGGAGACTTTGAGGAGCGATTTAAGGCGCTACTCAAGGAGGCTGAGATGCTAGGCAATACGATCCTACTCTTTGACGAGATCCACACGCTGATGGGCGCGGGCTCGACAGAGGGCAGTATGGATGCCTCAAATATGCTCAAGCCGGCTCTGGCACGTGGTACGATACAGGTGATCGGCGCCACCACACTAGATGAGTATCGCAAGACCATTGAGAAGAATGGTGCCTTGGCGCGTCGCTTCCAGAAGGTGATGATCGAGCCAAACACGCCCGAAGAGACTCTGGAGATCTTGCGCCAGTTGCGAGGACGATATGAAGAGTTTCACCATGTACGCTACAGCGACGAAGCTTTGGTCGCTATGGTGCGTCTGACCAATAGATATATCTACGACCGCTACTTCCCCGACAAGGCTATTGACGTCCTAGACGAGGTAGGAGCGAGTATGCACCTCAAGGGCAAAGTGGGTGAGAGCGACAAGGTCGCTTCGCTCCGACAGCAGCTACGCACCTATCGTGCGTCTCGTGACAAGGCAGTGCGTGAAAGCAACTACGACACCGCTATGACCCTCAAAGTGCAGGAGGACTTAGTCCAAAAAGAAGTGGACGAGGAGCTGGAGAAAGCTCATGCCCAGGAGGCTGCCATCTATCTACCTGTAGATGAGGAGGCGGTCGCCAAGACGGTCTCTATGATGAGCGGGGTGCCTATCTCCAACATCAGTCAGGAGGAGCACGCTAAGCTACGCCAGATGCGCCAGACGCTCAAGGATATAGTGATCGGTCAGGATGATGCGATCGACAAGGTGGTCAAAGCGATACAGCGTAACCGCCTTGGCTTGGGTAGCGACAAGCGCCCCATCGGGAGCTTCCTCTTCCTTGGTCCGACCGGTGTCGGTAAGACTTATCTAGCTAAGAAGCTTGCCGAGCTACTCTTTGACGATGAGGACGCACTCATACGTATTGATATGAGTGAGTATATGGAGTCGTTCAACGTCTCTCGTCTCGTGGGCGCAGCTCCTGGCTACGTCGGCTACGACGAGGGCGGACAGCTCACGGAGCAAGTGAGACGCAAGCCTTACTCGGTCGTACTCTTTGACGAGCTAGAGAAGGCGCACCCTGACGTTTACAATATACTTCTGCAGATCCTCGACGATGGCTTTATCACCGCTGCCGACGGCACGCACGTGAGCTTCAAGAATACGGTCATCATACTAACGAGCAACATCGGTACGCGTCAGCTCAAGGACTTTGGTGCTGGTGTCGGCTTCCGTCAGGAGGTGCAGCTCACCCAGACAGAGCAGGAGGCTTTATTGAGCAAGCAGCTCAAGAAGCACTTTAGCCCTGAGTTCCTCAACCGTCTTGATGAGACGATCTACTTCGCCAGCCTGGAGAAGGAGGACATCCGCAAGATCGTAGACGTGGAGCTACGTCCTATCATGGCGCGTTTCTCCGAGCAGGGGTACAACCTCGTGGTCACCCCCTCGGCAAAGGACAAGCTCGCCGACGTGGGCTTTGACCTAGAGTACGGTGCTAGACCGCTGAGACGTGCTCTGCGTCACTGGATCGAGGACAAGCTGACGGATCTCATCCTCGATGGTGAGGCAAATGTGGGCGACACGGTGCGTCTGCGTGTCTCTGAGGGCGAACTCCTCATGGAGGTAGACAAGCGTGCACCGCAAAAGGAGACGCAAGCAAAGAGCGATGAAGCGACCCTAGGCTTCGCCCTACCCTCGTTTACCTCTTCCAGCCAGAAGGGCGACGAGCGGTAACCATTCAAATCTGACAATAACTCAAGCTTATGAATAGTAATAAAGGACAAATCGGGGTTACGAGTGAAAACATATTCCCCGTCATCAAGAAGTTTCTCTATAGTGAGCATGATATATTCCTCCGTGAGATCGTGTCCAATGCAGTCGATGCGACGACCAAGCTACGCGCTCTGATAGCTCGTGGCACGGAGGTGGGCAACACTGAGGACCTCCGTGTAGAGGTCCTACTAGATAAGGAGGCGCGCACACTGACCGTACGAGACTACGGTATCGGTATGACTGCCGACGAGGTAGAGCGCTACATCAATCAGATAGCTTTCTCTGGAGCGGAGGACTTTCTGGAGAAGTACAAAGACGCTTCGGGCAATATCATCGGACACTTCGGACTAGGCTTTTACTCAGCCTTTATGGTCTCCGAGCGTGTCGAGATAGACACCCTCTCCTACCAGCCAGACGCACAGCCCGTCCACTGGAGCTGTGACGGCTCGCCTGCCTACGAGATGAGTACGGGTAGCCGCACCGAGCGTGGCACCGACATTATCATGCATCTGGACGAAGAGAGCAGCGAATTCCTCGAGCAGGCACGCATCGAGGAGCTACTGACGAAGTATTGTCGCTTCCTCCCGATTCCCATCATCTTTGGCAAGAAGCAGGAGTGGAAGGACGGCAAGATGCAGGACACCGATGAGGACAATGTGATCAACGATACCAACCCGCTCTGGCTTCGCAAGCCGCAAGACCTTACGGACGAGGACTATCGTGAGTTCTACCGCAAGCTCTACCCAGGAGCTGACGAGCCGCTCTTTTGGATACATCTTAATGTAGACTACCCCTTCACTTTGACCGGCGTACTCTACTTCCCAAAGGTGAGCAACAAGGTGGATCTGCAGAGCAACAAGATCAAGCTCTACTGCAATCAGGTCTTTGTGACTGACGAGGTGGAGAGCATCGTGCCTATGTACTTGACTTTGCTCCACGGCGTGATCGACTCACCAGACATACCGCTCAATGTGTCGCGCTCTTACCTACAGTCCGACAGCAATGTCAAGAAGATCAGTAGCTACATCACGAAGAAGGTAGCCGACAAGCTGGAGGAGATCATGAAGAATGATCGCCCCACCTACGAAGCTAAGTGGCCCGACCTATCGGTCTTCATACATTATGGTATCCTCACCGATGAGAAGATGGAGGAGCGTGCGCTCAAGTCGCTGCTCCTACTGGAGGATGTGGCTGGAAAGTTCTACACACCCGAGGAGTACCGCGAGCTGGTCAAGAGCAATCAGACCGACAAGGACGGCAAGCTCGTCTACCTCTACGCTACCGACCCTGAGGCGCAGTACAGCTACATCCAGGCTGCCGAAGCTAAGGGCTACAACGTACTCCACATGCACGGCATGCTCGACACGCCCCTACTCAACCATCTAGAGCAAAAGTGGGAGAACACGCACTTCGTACGTGTAGACAGCGACACGGTCGACCAATTGATCCAGCGTGACGACACGACGACCGATGCTTCCGCACATGAGACTGAGATCATGCGTAGCCTCTTTGCCAAGGCGCTCCCGACGGGCGAGGTCAACTATCAGGTCGTCCTACGCAATATGGGTCAGGAGGCTCAGCCGGCAGTGGTCACGCGTATGGAGTGGATGCGCCGTATGAAAGAGATGTCGCAGTATCAGCCTGGAGCTTCCTTCTACAACTCACTCCCCGACAGCTATTCGCTCGTACTCAATGCCGACCACCCGCTCATCAAGAGCTTGCTAGAGGGTGAGGGCAAGGAGCTAGAGCCACAGCTTGCGCCCCTGCGCTCTCAGCTCGCCACGCTCCAAGAGCAAGTCACAGAGCTAGACAAGGAGGCCAAGGAGCAGACCGAGCCTACCGAGGAGCAAAAGAAAGAACTACAAGAGAAGAAGGAGGCTCTCCACAAGCAGCAAGAAGAGCTACACGGCGAGATGCAAAGCTCCTTCGACCAGTATGCCGAGAAGCAGCCTATGATACGTCACATCGTCGAGCTGGCTTTACTCTCAGCTGGTGAACTACGAGGCGTTGCCCTACAAGAGTTCATCAAGCGTACCACCGAACTTCTATCGTCTAAGTAAATACCCCTAAGAATATCCGTTTTTATGAAGAGGAATACTTCCCTTTGCAAGCGTCTCCTACTCCTACTAGCCCTCTCAGCCACCTGGCTCGTGGGGGCTGTAGCGCAGGAGACACCCCGCTGGCTACGCTATGCCCAGATCTCACCAGATGGTAATCAGATAGCCTTTTGCTACCAAGGCGACATCTACATTGTCGACGCTATCGGTGGCGAGGCGCGTCTTCTGACTGGCTCCGATGGGTACGAGTCACACCCCACATGGAGTCCCGATGGCAAGCGTATCGCTTTCATGAGCAATCGTGATGGGCACCGCTCCATCTATACTATGTCAGCCCTCGGTGGAGATGTCAAGCGCATCACTCACCACTCGGGCAATAGCCATACCGTCGAGTGCTACACACCCGACGGTCGTTTTATCATTATGTCCGAAGCACTCCAGCAGCCTGCCACCAGTGCGCTCAATCCTTCGGGCATTCTCTCGCAGCTCTATATGATACCTGTCGATGGCGGCACGCCTATGCTCTACAACCCTCGTCCTCTGGAGGCTGTCACCTTCAGCCATCGTGGCGACCGCTATGTAGCGCAAGATATCAAGGGCTTTGAGAATAAGTGGCGCAAGCACCACACCAGCTCCGTCACACGAGACATTTATATAGTAGACCCCAAGACAGGAGCCACCACCGCCTGCACACTAGAGCCAGGCGAAGACCTCTCACCCGTCTTCGGTCCCGATGACCAGACCGTCTACTTCATCAGCGAGCGTGGCAAAAGCAATTCGCTCAACGTCTGGAAGCAGCGCATCGGCGAGCAAACCGCTCAGCAGGTGACCAGCTTCCGCAATCACCCCGTGCGCTTCCTCAGCATCTCTCGCTCCGGACGGCTCTGCTTCGCCTACGATGGCGACCTCTACACCATGACCGAGGGACGCTCCCCGCAGAAGGTACAGATCACCCTGCGCACCGAGGGTCCTAAGGATAAAGTGTACCGCCGCACAGCTAGCAGTGGAGGTAGCTCCTTTACGCCCAGCAGTGACGGCAAGCAGCTAGCCTTCATCATGCGTGGTGATGTCTACGTCACCTCTGTCGAGCATGGCACGACGAAGCGCATCACCCAGAGTGCCGGCGCCGAGGAGAGCGTCACCTGGAGTCCCGACAGCAAGACGCTCGTCTACGACTCACGCCGTGACGGCAAGCATATCCTCTACAAGGCGACCATCGCTTCGGACAAGGAGCTAGACTTCGCCTCTGCTACCATTATCAAGGAGGAGCCCCTCATACCCGAGTGCAAGATGGAGCAAGCCCTCCCCCAGTACTCACCCGATGGCAAGCAGATCGCCTTCGTCGGAGACCGCAAGTGCATCTATACTTATGATATAGCTAGCAAAAAGCTCACGCAGGTCACCAGTGGCAAAGATCAACCCGAGATGCACGGCTACATCAGCTACGAGTGGAGTCCTGACAGTCGCTGGATAGCCTTCGGGTATACACCCAATGTCCATGCTCCCTTTGGCGATGTAGGCTTGGTAAGAGCTACCGGTGGCGAGGTGACCAATCTGACCAATACCGGTTACTTCAGCGACCTCGCTGGCTGGGTTATGGAGGGCAATGCCATCCTCTTCACCTCAGACCGATATGGTATGCGCAACCACGCTTCGTGGGGCTCTATGAGCGATGCTTTCCTCGTATTCCTCAATCGCAAGGCGTACGAGAAGTTTAGCATGACCCCCGAAGAGCGCGACCTCTACGACCGCGCTGGACTAGACACGCTGCAGTATGGCCCTGATCCCGTCCCTACCGATAGTGCTAAGAAGAAGGACGAGACCAAGCCAATCATCGTCGAGGTCCAGGGCATCGAAGACCGCATCGTACGGCTCACGCCCAATTCGAGCGACCTAGCAGACGCTTATGTCGATGCCGACGGAAAGAACCTCTACTACCTCTCAGCCTTTGAGGGGGGGTACAACCTCTGGCAGACAGATCTGCGCAAGGGCAATACCTCGATGCTACGTCAGCTAGATCTCTCCGGCAGTGCCTACTTGGCTCCAACTCCTAAGGGGGATAAGATCTTCGTCGTATCCTCGGGTCGGGTACAGTGCTTTACGCCCGCCTCAAAGAAGTTTGAATCAGTCAACTACCGTGCTCGTGTGGAGCTAGACAGCTACGCCGAGCGTGAGGCGATGTACGACTTTATGGTTCGCGAGGAGGGTCTACGCTTCTACCGCGCAGATATGCACGGCGTAGACTGGAAGGGTCTGACCGACCACTACCGCCAGTTCTTGCCCCACATCGCAACGAACGAGGACTTCTCCGAGATGCTCAGTGAGATCCTGGGCGAGCTCAATGTATCGCACACAGGCTCAGGCTACAGACAGGGCTCTAGCGAGCCTGCTTCGGGACGCCTAGGTCTACTCTATAACTGGTACTCCCTACCCCTCGAGGGGATCATCGTCGATGAAATCGTTACGGGCGGCCCCTTTGACACCTACCTGACCAAGCTACAGCCTGGTGACCGCATCGTCGCGATCAAT
Organism: uncultured Porphyromonas sp.; assembly: GCA_900538385.1. Classification (GTDB taxonomy): domain Bacteria; phylum Bacteroidota; class Bacteroidia; order Bacteroidales; family Porphyromonadaceae; genus Porphyromonas. The sequence continues at coordinate 29,564 of UWSO01000015.1, read as the reverse complement.
GGTACACGCATCAATCACCACACCGACTGGCGTGACCTCCTCGCAGGCACTACCGGCACACTCACGGCTGTCACTTTCTATAGTAATAAGGAGCAAAAGGAGATCACCGAGGCAGTTCGTCCGATCTCTTCAGGCCGCTTCTCGGGGCTACTCTACAAGCGTTGGGTCAAGGCTCGCGAAGCTGAGGTACAGCGTCTCTCGAATGGTCGTCTCGGCTATGTACACATCCCGAGCATGGGCGACGACGAGTTCCGCACTGTTTACAGCGAGGTGATGGGCAAGTACTACCAATGCGACGGTATCGTCATAGATATCCGCTACAACGGTGGAGGTCGTCTGCACGAAGACCTCGAAACTTTCTTCAGCGGCAAGGCTTATCTACAGCAAGAGGTGCGTGGACAGGACTACTGCACGATGCCTAGCAAGCGCTGGACCAAGCCCTCAGTCATGCTCGTCTGCGAGGCTGACTACTCCAATGCACACGGCTCTCCATGGGTCTACCAGACCCTCGGCATGGGCAAGGTAGTCGGTATGCCAGTGCCAGGCACTATGACCTCGGTCAACTGGGTCACCATGCAGAACCCGCGGCTCTTCTTCGGCATCCCCGCCGTAGGTTATCGCACCCAGCAGGGAGACTTCCTTGAGAATAAGCAGCTCGAGCCCGATGTCGTGGTACCGCTCGACTACAACCGCGTCCTCGAGGGACACGATAGTCAGCTAGAAGCAGCCGTACGCGTACTTCTGGAGGAGGTCAAGGCGCATCCGCAGCCTACCTTCCCCAAGCGATAAGTAGCAACCCGAGCTAGCACCGCCTAGCCTGCGGTAAAAGCTAACATACACCGTGAGGAGCATCGCGCCTCCCCACTAAATCCCCAAAGAGAGGAGATGTCTTCATCGGCATCTCCTCTCTTTTTTTCGTCTCATCTGCCTCTATCCTTGGTTCCATCGGGTGAAACTCCAGTTCCAACGGAGGAACTTTTCGGTTCCAACGGAGGAACTTTTCAGTTCCAACGGAGGAACACAAAGTTTCCAAGGGAAGAAAGTTTTTAGAAAACCTACTTGTTCGACAAAAGTGCGGTAGCTGTTATGAGCTTGGCCACTCGCAGCGTACTCTCTGACACTTACCCAAGCGCTCCTACTGGGCAGCGAGGATTGGGCGATTGGAGGCTATGGATCTATAACAAGAGAGCCCCCACACGACTCTACGATGAGAGCGTGCGGGGGCTAACGCTATATTTAGGAGCTAGTAAAGCTCTATTTAATCTGATCTAAACTGTTAGGCTTAGTACTCGATGGAGAGACCCATCAGAGGCGCATGCTGCTGCGCACCATAGACGTCGCGCTCACCGAGGTTGCCCGAAGGGATGGGGCGGACGATGGTACACTTGATCGCCTTGGCTGGGTCGAAGTAGACAATCTTGACGATGTGGTCAGGCTTGATGTGATAGAGATCACAGAAAGTCTGCTCGGTGATCGCTTTAGCTGCCTTCACCTGATTGTATATATCGAAGTCCTTGAAGATGATATCGAAAGTGATCTCATAGGGACCCGAATTCTTGCTCCGGATGACGGAGGCTATATCCATTAACTTGTGCTGTGTCATTGCTTGATACGATCTAAAGGTTCATTTTTTACGCTGACCATCAGCATACTCTATATACTCGACGGGGAAGTACTGCTTGGGGTCCTCCACCTTGAGCAGGTGATAGAGGCTAAACTCGTAGACCTCACCCATGTGGCAGTCTGAGGGCGAGAAGGGGAAGGCGAGGTTGCCCGCCGTAGCGATACGTCCCTCATAGCCGAAGTGTAGCATCGTACTACGTGCGAAGCTACAGATCGTGTCGGCCTCCTTCTGCGTCTTAGCCACAGCCTCGATGACGACCATTAGCTCTGAGCCTATATGACCATCGATACCCTCGAACATGCTCATGACGCCGTTCTTGCCGTAAATCTTGAAGTCGAGGTAGTAGTCCTTGATCCCGTAGTTGTCGAAGTTGTCCTTGACACGAGCCTTGACACTGTCGATGATGGAGTCGATCTTGCTGATCATGATCGGGTCTGTCGTAGCCGCAACAGAGATCGTGCGGTAGCCTACGAGACGGGTACCCTCGAGCTTGAGGAAGTAGCCATCGGTGGGCTCGAAGACGGTACCTGAGATCTTGACCTTGTTGTCGTCAATCTGCTCGAAGTGACATCCGTGCAGATCAAGCGCACCACCAGGACCAGGCAGATGGTAAGGATCGGTCTTCTCATAGAGCGTGTGACCAGCTACGGAGAGGGTCGTACACTTACGATCCTTGGAAAGTGGCTCAAGTACAAAGTGATCCTTGCGCAGATAGCCAAACATACAGTCACTACCGCTGCCGGGCAATGCGCAGATAGCAGCGCACTCGAGGATCTTACCCATGTGCAGTGCGAGCGCACGGTCAAAGCCCTCCTTGATCGGTAGACAAGCGAAGACGCTAGGATCGTACGAACGGCCTGCGATGATGACGTCAGCACCACCCTTGAGAGCCTCTACAAAAGGCTCCTCGCCCATCTGAGCGACGATGCGAACGGAGTCTTCGATGTCCTTCTTTGTAGCCTCGGGAGCTGGTGCTAGGGGCGTGATGTGTCCCTTGTCAAACTCACGGAGGATGGTCTCTTTGTCAAACTCAGAGCGGATGACGGCTAAGCGTAGCGATAGCTTCTTGTCAGCAATGATCTCTCGTACGATCTCTAGCACCCAGTCCACATGAGCATTGGCACCAGAGCCACCGGCAGAGCCGACGACTACGGGGATCTTGTTCTCGACACCGGCCTGGATCATGATCTCTAGGTCACGCTTCACGGAGTTGCGATCGGTGAAGCTCACGCCAGCCCCTAGGTAGTAAGGACCTGGATCTGTCGAACCAGCATCTGCTGCGATGACGTGGGGCTTGCGCTTCATTCCCTCACGAAAGGATGCCTCTGGGAATCCATACCCGAGGATCGCTGTCGTGGAGAGTACTCTTATTTCGTCTGTTATTGGAGTCATATCTCGATATTCTGTTTTACTGTTAGAGGTTAGCCTTTGGCTTTTGGCTGTTAGCTAAAGTCTAACCTCTAACTTCTAATCTCTAAAATTTACTTTAGCACATCCTTGAGAGCGAGTACACGGCTCATCTCGTTGAAGATGATCATGTATCCCTCATCGACACCCATACCAGGCTTAGCGAGGCACTGGCAAGGAGAGGTAGCCATAGCGATGTTGGCACAAACCTCTGCTGAGCGGTTGGTCTCATTGCAAGTACCACCCAGATAAGCGCGCATATTGTGCTGCTTGCAGTAAAGAACAGCCTCGATAGCGTTGTTGACACCACCGAGGTCAGGCGTCTTGATCTGAACCATGTGTCCAGCCTTGCGCTCAGAGAAGGCGATGATATCCTCGAGCGTGTTACACCACTCGTCAGCGACGATCTGGCACTTAGAGCCCTTGGCATCAAGTAGCTCACGGATCTTAGCTAGAGCCTCGATCTGTGGCTCACGACCATCCATATCTACTGGGCCCTCGACACGAAGCTCAAAGGGAGCAACGATCTCAGAGAGTTCGTTCAGATAGTCAGCGATGCGCTGGAAGTCGTTGTTGAAGACGATGCTCAGCGTACCATATACGTCGATATGGATAGCGGGCTGGTAGTTGGGGTTCTGACGCTTCGTGACGATACGATCGCGGAGCCACTGGAGGTACTCCTTGATCTTCTCACCCTTGAGGCCGACCTTGGTCTCTACATTATTAAAGAGAGCGTGTGGCAGTACGCCCACCTCCTTCATGATCATCTTATCAACGTTGAGATAGCGGTCATCGCCACTCTGCGAGAAGATGGGGACCATCGTGTCAGAGATCTTCGTACCATACTCATCAGCGACGACCTGCGCCATGAGCTTGTGCTGGCTCTTAGCGACAGCGTCTAGACAAGCCTGTGTGACACCGTAGCGGATTGCCGTGTGGTACTTCTTGCCGTCTGCATTGACATGCTTGTCAACGAGGTCGGCCATCTTGCGGAAGGTGGTGATCTCCTTGCCCTCATAGAGCGGAGCGATCTCCTTCATGATGACTGGGATAAAGTTCTCAGCGAGGAACAGTGGATCACGACCACCGGCCCCCGAGTACTGTACAGCTGCACAGTCACCGTGAGCTATAGAACCATCCTCTAGGATAAAGAGGACAGAGATGGACTCACCTGCCTGACGTACAGACGTAAAGCCTGGAGTCACGGGGTCGCCAGAGTAAAAGGCTCCATCGTTTTTAGCGCCCTTCTTGATGGCCTTCTGGTCGTCAAAGAAGAATCCTGTCTTGCCTGGGGCACAGACTACCTTCTTGATCTTCATATTACTTGGATTTATTAGATTGTTAGAATTGTTTGCTAGAAAGAGTGCTACCCCCACAGGGATAGCACTGCTATAGATTAAGTTTTAGGGTCTACCAACGAGGAAGCCCTTGCCGATGGCGTAGACATCGTCGATGACCATCTGGAAGCTCACGGGACGATTTTCGAAGCGTGAACGCTCCTCGAGTCTCTCACGGTGGAACGCCTTGAGATCCTCCGTAAAGGGCAGATGACCCGTGTCGAGGATACGTACGGCACCATTGTCGTCGCGAGCTGGTAGTACCTTGCCCGCATTGTAGCGACTAGGCGCAAAGGGAATGTCCAGCACGCCTGCCTCAAAGGCAGCAACCGTACCGACAGCTAGATCGCCCTTGCCCAGCTCGAAAACCTTGTCGAGGATACACTTCGTCTCCCGAACGATCACGTCAGACTCACGCTCTACCACGGGAATATCTATGAGTGACTGGTCACGAAGCATAGAGATAACCTGCTTGGTAGCACGTAGTCCAGCTGCGTTAGCCTCCTTGGTGGGGACTCCCATCGCCTCGTGCGGAGTCTTGACAATAACCTTGGTAGCCTTCGCTAGAGCAGCCGTAGCTGAGCCCCACGAGATGACACCAAAGGCCTTTGCCTCGTCCTGTGGGAAGCCTCCCATCCACTGGTGGAAGACTGTCGTAATGCGTACGTCGTCGTAGCCATACTGCTTGAGATAGCTATTGGTCAACTCGCGGAGCGAGCGAATAGCAGCGACATCCTGAATGACATTACCGCACTGACCATAGCCCACGGTGATATCCTTGACACCCTGCTCAGCAGCGAGGAGCGTCTCGATAACGGCCACCGCGTTGGAGATACAGGGAGGAATGAGCGTACCAGTCAGAGGGCCGAAGGGCTCGCGGTTGATGCTCACGCCAGCCTCCTCGTACATGCCGACAAGGCGGTCCGTGTACTGCCAGTACATGATCGTCTTCTCGAGGGAGAAGTTCTTAGAGTAAGGGATATTGTACGAGATACCGCCACCCTCATAGGAGGTAAAGCCTCCAGCGATAGAGATCTCCGTGAGGAGACGCGCATCAGGCGTACCGTGGCGCACCTGTACCGGATTCTTGAGTGCAGAGGTGACCGTACGGCAGATCTTGGTACCATAGTTGACGATTGGGAAGCCGTTGAGCATGGATCGTCCCGACTCCTTACTCTTGATGATACCGTTCTCAGCCTCATGGTAGCGGTTGAGACGTGTGTAGCTATCGACCGTCGAGGGGAGCAGATCTGCACCGCCCTCCTCTTCTAGAAACTGCAAGAGCTTGATGTGCTCCGTATATAGAGCCACACCAGCACGTGGCTGTATGAGTGTGCGTCCCTCAGCATCTGCCTGAGCGAGTTTGCGTCCGAAGATCTTCTCCTCGGGGATTGACTTTTGAAATTCGACAGCCTCTTCAAAGTTGACATCTTTGCCCGTAGGCCATGAGGCGAGAACCTCCTTACGCTCCTTGTAGAAGGTATCGTTGTCTATTCGCTTATTCCTAAGTTCCATGTGATAGGGGAATCTGTATGAGTGATTGAGTCTTTTGTATGTCTATATTATATAGGTAGTACCTCTCGCTGCAAGATCGTGAGAGCTACCTCGGGAGCTACCTGACTGAGTAGCCCCATGCTCGCTATGATGTAGCGCTTGTCTAGGTAAAACTGCGGCTCCTTGGGCTTCGCATACTCGTATCTCTGAGGGTTAAAGCGACTCCCCGAGAGGATCCGAGCCGGGTCAGAGCTATTGATCAGTGCGCCGCCGATGCCAATGAGTCGTGGCACTTGGGTCAGGTCCTTGCCGACGAGGGTAAACATCTCTCCTACTGGTGTGTAAACCTTGCTAATGACGCCCGCATGGCGCTCCACAGCTATGTCTACGGCACTATATGCTAGAGCCTCCTCGATCACCTGCTCTTGCGAGCCAGGCTCAGCCACTGTGTCAGGATTTGCAGCACAGCGCTCTACCCAGTCAACGATCGCCTCAGGCGTGACCCCGTAAGCTCGTGCTAGAGCCTTGACATCGGTCTCGTCCTCCAGCGCCTTCAAGCTGTAGCGCATACCGAGGTCACCCTCTACGGTGCGCTTGCTGTAAGGCTCGGGGATGCCTTTGATCAGGACATTGTCCATCGACGGAGCTCCGTCAGTCATCGAGTAAATGTCGGTTGTGGCTCCACCTAGATCCACCGCCATCAAGTCGCCCCAGCCGGGGTGCTCCTCGTCAATGCCCTTGCTCAGTAGCTCGCACGCTTTGAGGACCGCAAAGGGGGTCGGGATAATCTCTAGCTCGGCACGCTTCTGCACCTCGCCCAGTCCCTTAGCATCGATGATGCGACTAATGAAGAGATCCATAATGCACTGACGAGCTGGCAGGATGTTGAGCTGTCCGAACTCAGGCATCACATTCTCCGTGACGACGCACTTCTTGTCGCACTGTGCGAAGATCTCCTCCAGGTCATAGGAAGCAGACTTATTGCCCGCAGCAATGATTGCAAAGGATCTATCGATCTCTGCCAGACGACGTGCATTAGCCAGAATCACCTCCTTGTTGCCCCCGTCGGTACCACCGCATAGGAGTACCAGGTCAGGATTGATCTCATAGATCTCCTCCTGCTCGGCGTGAGAGATCTCATAGGCATAGGTCTTGACCACCTTAGCGCCCGCCGAGGAGGCAGCCATCTTGGCAGCCTTAGAGGTGAGCGAGGGCACTAGCCCCAGAGCCACCATCTTGAGTCCACCAGCCGCACTACTACAGGAGAGCAGGCGGTCGTAGTGAGCATCGGGGTGCTGTGCTAAGATCTTCTGCCAGGCATTGTTAAAGCCCTCCAGCACATCGGTCGTGATGGTGGTAAAGGCAGAGGCTGTCGCCACTATCTCCGCATTGGCTACATCTATCAAAGTCAACTTCGTATAGGTACTACCGAAGTCTACCGTAAGATAGTGCATACTACTTGTCTGCGAGTATTGAGTCTAGGTAAGCGATGGTAGTCTCGATAGGTGTGCCAGGAGGATAAACCTTGGTAAAGCCCATCGCCATAAAGCGAGACTCCACTTCTGCAAAGTCTTGCTTACCCACGACTAGGTTGCCTCCAGCAACTAGTGGGATGCCCTTGAGACCAGCCTCGTCGCACTTCTCGCGCAGACCCTGACAGTCTATCTCACCGTGTCCATAGAGCGAGGAGACGAGGATAGCATCAGCTTTGGTCTCGAGAGCGGCCTCTATGTACTCTTCCTGAGAGACCATGACACCTAGGTTAACCACTTTGTACCCTGCATTGTTGAGGGCATAGGCGATGATCTTGTTGCCGACGGCATGTGCGTCAGCACCAATCACACCCGTGACTATAGTTTTTTGATTCATAATAGGGGATATACGTGTATCACGTTTTTAATGATTGAGCTATAGCTAGTACATAGGAATAAGGGGCAACTCTTGGGGATGAGCCACCACCTCTGCCTACGCTGAACGATCTTTTTGAAAGGGGAAAAGAGAGTCAATCTTTTTCTCTTCCTAAAAACCGCTCCACAAAGGTACTTAATAATTCTGTAATAGCAGAATTAGCCTTTCAAAAAGAAATACACTACCTTTGCCAGCACTATCTCAATGGATTAAATGAGTAACTGCAAACAATCTCTCTGCACAGACAGACAGACAGACAGACAGACAGACAGACAGCGTGGACACTCCTCGCCCTCCTCATCGGGTTTGTGACCATCGAACTTGTTGCATCATCCTGTGCAACGAGAACAAAGTCAACACTTCCAACTTATAATTTGATAGCTAGTCCCGTAGGACAGAGATGTCTTACGAGACCATCACAAGCAGAGGCAGATAGCTTAGCCGCTATCTATGGTCGCAACAAAAGCTTACTCCCTGAGTACTCAGATATCTTAATCGTAGCTCTATCCTACTACCCTGAGCTACAGTCTACGCATATCAAATTTGAATATTCGAGCGAGCAAACGACTATGGCGTCCCGACCAGCGTCCGTTTTCCCTCCTAGGCGATATAAGATAGTTATCAACAACGACCCACAGTTCAAGGGGATACCTTTTGACTCTATTCCCTACAACGCCGCTGTTGGCATCGTCGGGCATGAGCTAGCACACATCGTGGAGTACGAGACCAAGACCCTCTTAGGTATTCTAGACTGCTTGTTACTATACTCTGACAAGTCTCACGGGAAAGCATACTTCGAGAAGACAACAGATCTCACGACTATCCAGCATGGTTTAGGCTGGCAGCTCTATGACTGGGCAAAGTATGCTATGTATGACAACCAGATAGCTAGTGAAGAGTACAAAGCGTTCAAGCAGCGCACATACTTATCCCCCGATGAGATCGAGCAGTACATACGCCACTACGCCAAGTACGCCACACCTCACCTCAGGACTATCCAAGCTGAGTAGGATACCTCACCGACTATGAGGAAACAAGGAACACACTGGTGGGGATCGCCCTATACCTTTAGTGAGAAGGTAGACTTCCTTAAGTACAGACTCCTCTCACCCAAGGAGTCGTCCGAGAGCGATATCCTAGAGGGTATGCAGCCCCTAGTCTCTGATTACACCTTTAGACCCAAAGCTTCTGAACAGGGGAAGAAAGTCTCGATGATCTTCACTGGAGATCTAATGCCCTTTGGCGACACTAAGCCAAGCCATACAGTAGAACTGGAGCAGTTCCTAGCATCGGCGGACTACATAGTCTTTAACCTCGAGGGCGTTGTCACAGATCAGCAACGCTTCCTCGCTCTATCCCATAGAGACACCCCACTCTACGACTATCTGCATACTTCGTTCGGACGAGGGGTAATCCTAAATGTAGCCAACAACCACGCCTCGGACTTCGGACGCGAAGCGTTCAGTCTGCAAAACCAACGACTTAGAGATCAAGGCTTTTTAGTCGTCGGAGATGCCCCGACCCCTCTTACTATTGAAGACCAAATCACCCTATCTGCTAGAACACTCCTAAGCAATCAGCAGGCTATCATCGAGACGCTTAGCCTGACCCATCCATCAATTCCACACGAATGGAGACCTCCCCAGCACACCTACAATATCTTTATGCCACACTGGGGCTATGAGATGCACCTCTCCCCCACGCAAGAGCAGATAGCGCTGTACCATAGCATCGTACCAGCAATCTATGATAGTGTCATAGGCAATCACGCCCACACGCCCCAGCCAGTATATCTATCTAAAAGCTCTGTCTTGGCGACATCTCTCGGCAACTATTGCTACCAAAACCACAACCCCAACCACTGGATGGGAAGTCTATTGAAGTGTACCTTCACCATTCAGGAGAGTTCTAATACCAAGCCCGTCCTCTCCCGTGTAGAGCTACGTCATACGATACAGCATATCACAAGGAGCCGGCTCCAGCTAGACCTTGTGGACGCTATAGACTATAGCACACTCCGCAAAGCAACTAACTTTTGTCGCTGGAACTATCTCAAAGACCTCCTCAAGTGAAGGTTTCCTCCCCTATTCTTACAGCCTCCCGAGACATCAATCCCGCAGCTCTTACGTGTGATGATGTGTAGCCACACACGAATCGAGTCTTCTTGCTCATTGGCACGCACAGTTTCTGTAAGTCAGATAAACATACGTCAGCCCTTATATTGAGATCAATGATTTGCCAGCGCTGACGCATTATAAAAACTGAGCGAGCTCATTTCAATCTCTCTCGATGAATTTTCAAATATCTCGGAGGATATTTTTGATTTTCTCCCGAAGGAACGGCGAATTTCTTCGGACTTATCATTTGATTCTTCCGAAGTTTCATTTGATTCTTCCGAAGAATTTTTTCTTTCCTCCGAGGAAATCGGAATTTCCTCAGGAGCTATTTGGAAAATTCTTCGGGAGAAATCCGAATCATCGGAGAGGTAGGCGTAATCAGAGAAGATTCGTAACCACAGTGTGGCGATGATCGAACCGTGTATCCCTAGCTATCGTCATGTGCAGCTCCTAACAGACTAGTTATAATGCGTCAGCCCTGAATGATTTGCTCTATCTATTGAGAAAAGCGTATATTTGCACTGTGAAATGGCTTGGTCTCTCTTGATTCGTACTCTTCGGAGGCATCTAAGTCACACATTATCTAACTAGCGTAATCAACACTACAAAACTTATAGGCGATATTATGAGAAAACTAATGACCGTCCTCCTGCTCATAGCAGCAGTTGTCGTGGGCTATCTAGCAGTCATGAGCATTCTAACTCCGGAGCGATTCACCAAGACACGCATTGCTCGTGAGGCACCTATCCAGGTACGTCTGAAAGAGGTGGCACACGTTGAGAATGCCTTTCATGATGTCTACAACCGCTATGCTCCCGTAGATGAGCTTCGTCAGTTCCTTACTGATGGTAAGGTCTTTTACGTTCGCTCTGAGGGTGACTACACCGATGCTATGCGTGAGGCTGGCATGAATGAGCGTCAGGCCGCTGCTAAGGGGCTGATCGTACGTGACACTGTATGGGTTAGCGCACGAGACTCTCTACTCAAGGGTGGTATGACCCCAGAGGAATTTCTACAGGTACCTGGCTTCCCCCAGTCGATCATAGAGATCGATACAGCTTCTGTTGCTCAGGAGATCGGGGAGGAGGTCGTTATGGTACCCGTATTCCGTACAGCTGTACCTCTCTCTGTCTACCTAGCTGATCAGGATCATCGACTCCTCAACACAGCTATCAAGGATGCAGAGGCACGCTATCAAGGCACTGGATATCCTGGACTCGCTCTAGGATCTCTCAAGGAGGTCAAAAACACGGGCAACTGGGAGTAACTCTCGAGGTAGCTCTCTTTGTCTCCATCCTTTGTCTGTGTTAGACACACTGACATACGAATTCAGACAATAGACTTCAAGCGCAGCCTGCAAGTTCTTGCTGTCAGAGAGAGTCTATCTCTCGACAGGTGGGCAGGATTACAGAGCTTGGAGTCTGTTGTCTGACTCTATATTATATAGTTACTATGCAGCAGCCTCCAGCACTTCCTAAAGACACACTGACATCTGCAGTTCCTTCGCTCACATTGCGACTGACTGCAGATGGCTTTGTCTATCTATACGGGCCATCGAACGAAGGGAGAGAGTTGGGTGCACAGGAGGACTATCACACAAGGGGGCAGAGCCACTTTGTGCCACTAGACTGGTCTCGTGTCCCTGCTCTATGGGGAGACATTATCGCACAGCACCCTATCCTCAGTGACCCTGAGGGAGAGGTTCGCGTACTCTATCCAGCCTCTCACTATGTGGTCATACCGAGTGGCATGAGCGGAGAGCAAGATGTACACTGGTGGCGACTGACGGCTCCTATTTTTGCCGATGAGGAGCAGTACTATAGCGACTCGTACGCCCTAGGCGACGGCAAGCCTAGCTTGGCTGTAGGCTTTAGTCATCTACTCAAAGGCTTCCTGCAGCGTAGCTTCGTAGCTTGCCAGTTTATCCCTACAATCCTTCCTTTTGCACAGCGGGTGTTGCGACAGTCGTCTCTTCAGACAGGGCTCTCGCTAGGTGTTGAGCTGGTAGAGGGCGGTTGCGATCTGGTACTATGTCAGTCGGGCAACTTGCTTCGTGCTAATCATTACAGTTGGCCTCGCTACCGCACCTGGCAGCATCATCTCTATCAGGTTCTCTACTTCTTAAGTAAGGTGTACCTAGATGGCTCTGTGGATCACGCGGCTCCTGTATCCATCATACTATCCGACGGGACGGCTGGCACTGATAGCTTGGTAGGTGAGCTGTTGCAAGCACTCTACCGACAGTTCACGACTGCCGACTGGAGCGTATCTGTCATGCCGATAGACTATTGGTACGCTTGATTGAGTTATTACCATGCGCATTATAGCAGGCAAATATGGTCGTCGTCGTCTTTCCCCACCTAAAGGGTTGACGCTCCGCCCCACGACAGATATAGCCAAGGAGGCGCTCTTCAACAGCCTCTCGGCACAATATGACGTAGAGGGTATGCGGGTGCTCGATCTTTTTGCCGGCATTGGGAGTATCTCTCTAGAGTTTGTCTCACGAGGAGCAGCCTCAGTGACATCTATCGAGAAGCATCCTAAGCACGCAGCCTTCATCCGAGCAGCCGCTGACACACTAAACAAGGAAATCCTCTCGACCAAGCAGCTCCTAGTCCTCAACCGCTCGGTAGAGCAGTACTTACGTCAATACGATGGGGAGCCTTACGACCTGATCTTTGCTGATCCTCCGTATAACTTGCCGTGGATAAAGGATATACCAGACTTACTCTTTGCCAGTAAAGCATGGTGCCCTAGTTCCATCTTAGTACTAGAGCACCCCGACACGGTGGACTTTGCTGAGTCTGCTCGTTTCGCTTGGCACAAGTCTTACAGTGCGGTACAGTTTACTTGCTTTGCCCCGACAGACAAATAGATATGCAGATAGGCACCCTTGACTTAGGCTCTAAACCGCTACTGCTCGCACCGATGGAAGATGTGAGCGATGCGCCCTTTCGCCTGCTCTGTAAGCAGTTTGGTGTTAGCCTTGTCTACACCGAGTTCATCAGTGCCGATGCGCTCGTGCGTTACGTGCCCAGCACGATGCGCAAGATGCGCATAGACCCGGCAGAGCGTCCCGTCGCCATACAGATCTATGGTCGTGATGTGGAGACGATGTGCGAGGCGGCTCGTATAGCCTGCCAATTGGAGCCTGATCTACTCGATCTCAACTTCGGCTGTCCCGTCAAGCGGGTCGCGGGCAAGGGTGCTGGCAGTGGTATGCTTCGTGACCCCGAGCTACTCCTTGAAATCACCGCAGCGGTGGTCTCTGTGGCGAGTTGTCCCGTGACGGTCAAAACGCGCTTAGGGTGGGACCACAATAGCCTTATCATCACAGATCTAGCACCACGCTTACAAGCTTGTGGCATCGCAGCTCTGACCATTCATGGGCGTACGCGTAGCGATATGTACAAGGGGAGCGCCGACTGGACTTTGATCGGTGAGGTGCGCTCTAATCCTGAGATCCAGATCCCTATCATCGGCAATGGCGACATAACGACAGGCGAGGAGGTACGGCACGCTTTTGACACCTATGGGGTTGATGGGGTGATGGTCGGACGAGCAGCCATCGGACAGCCGTGGATCTTTGGCGAGATGCGTGCAGCCGTCGACCCTACCTTTACCGCTCCTCAGCTAACCTCTCTACAACAGCTAGAGATCTTAAAAGAGATTGTCCATAAGAACATCGAGAAGCTGGACGAGCGCAGAGGCATCCTGCATAGTCGTCGCCACCTAGCCGCCACACCACTCTTTAAGGGCATCCCCAACTTCCGTGCGCTACGCATAGCGATGCTCCAAGCCCCTACCCTAGCCGACCTGGACGATGTGCTAACGCAGGTAGAGCCTTTACTCCCTCAAATGGAGGGCTAGCTGGACTAAAGCATCAGATGCGCCATAACGATAGCGCCAGCGACCGCTACGTTGAGCGACTCGCAGTGACTATCGACAGGCGACGGGATCGTAATTCGCTGAGAGACTAGAGCTGAGAGCTCCGGCGAGATACCATTACCCTCATTGCCTAATACCAATATATAAGGTTGCTCAGGCGCCAGTCGCAACGTGCGAAGCGATGCTCCATCGATGAAGGTCCCTATCACAGGTATCTTCGTCTCTTCCAGTATCTTGAGCAGAGCAGTCCTATCGGTGTAGCGATAGACTTGCACACGCGCCAGAGCACCCATAGTCGCTTGTAGCACCTTGGGCGCATAGACGTCTGCGCATCCCTCTGTGCAGAGGACTTGTCTGATGCCCATCCAGTCACAAGTGCGCAGCAGTGTCCCGACATTGCCGGGGTCCTGCACATCGTCTAGAAGGAGCGTGGGTTGTTGTATCGCTTGGGGAGCCTCTACCATTGGGATCTCGCAAAGAGCCAATAGCGGACGAGGACTCTTCAGTCCACTCACCCGCTCTATCTGCTTCGGATCAGGCAGGATCACCGCCTCGGCAATGCTCTCTGGGCATCGCTCTAGCAGAGGCTCGACTAGCTCCTCTGTACCAACGAGTAGCTGGCAGCGATAAGCTGGGAGCATCTCGCCGATTAGCTTCTCACCCTCAGCGATAAAGAGGTTCGACTGCCGACGATACTTCGCCAGTTGCAAGCTTTTAATCAGCTTCACCTCAGCATGGGTGAGGGGGCGGTGCTCTATCTTTGTGCGCTCAGACATACTCTTATATTAATTATAGGTAGACAATCTCCTTAAAGGCGTAGCGTCGCTCCTGCCCCGTGGTGGTCGTTAGGACGAGCTGACCCTGAGGGCTTACCTCCTGGATTGTCGCATCAAACGCCTCCTCGATGGCGACATCACAGTAGCGAGCTGGTATGCCTCGCTGATAGAGCAGGTCGTTGTACTCTGCATGCAGTGCCGCATAGTCTTGACGAGCAAGCTGCTCCCCTAGATGACGGAGCATCTGACGGAGCTGAGCTTTCACATCATAAGTCTGCCCCGTCACGAGACGCAAAGAGATCGCTTGCGGGAGCTCAGGCGGGAAGGCTCCCTCGTTGATATTCATCCCGATACCGATGATCGTCTCTGCGACCGAGCCCTCGGCCAGAGCGTTGTGGATCAGTATGCCGGCTATCTTGTGGCCATTGACGAAGATATCGTTTGGCCATTTGATCTCAATAGTATCCTCACTAGAGAGTTGCTCCTGGTAGCTTTTATAAACCGCTATGGCGGTCGCCTCACTGATAGACCAGATCTGCTGCAACGGTCGATGCAGACGAAGGTAAATCGAAGGCAGCGCATTGAGCCGAGGACTACTAAACCAGCTATTGTTTAGCTGTCCTCGCCCAGCCGTCTGATAGTCCGTATGTATGACCGTCCCCGAGGGGAGGTTGGGTCTCTCCTGTAGGAGCTTGACCAGGTAGTCGTAGGTGCTCTCTATGGGGTGGTCTAGTTCGGTTATCTCAAAGGAGATCTTGCTCATTCTGTGCTTGGTTGTAGATGTCTATTCCGAGAGGCAGGAGACGCTGCTGGATCTTCGGGAGCTTGCGCCACACCTGCGCATAGGAGTGACGTAGGAGCCGAGCGATCCACGCCTCCGACTCACTAGTCGGCAGCTCCAGCTGTATCCAGTGCTTCTTATTGAGGTGAAAGGCGGGCTGCAGGTCACTATGCCGGTCTAGCAATGGCTCTATCAAGTCAGGGTTCACCTTGAGCGACACCATGCCGGGGTCATGCTCCAGCCATAGTAGCGCAAAGATGCGTCGCGACAGACGGTAGGTCACCACCTCTGGACCAAACGGCGCATCCACCTCGCAGTAGGGCAACTGGCGACAAAGCTCATCTATTTGGCTTATCCCATTCATTTCAGTACTTTTGTAATCAGTCTTATAGAACCTCCACAAAGTTACATGAAAGTCCTTTACCTCGCCACACACAACGCTCACAAGCTCCTCGAGATCCAGTCTATGCTCGGAGATACTTGCGAGGTGCGCTCAGCCTCTTCGCTAGGTCACTACACAGCTCCCGACGAGAGTGCCTCCACGCTCCTAGGCAATGCCACCATCAAGGCGCAAGCTCTCTACGACCTCTATCACAAGCCCTGCATTGCGGACGACACGGGACTCTTTGTCGAGGCGCTAGGCGGTGACCCAGGCGTACACTCAGCCCGCTACGCTGGTTGTGACGGTGACGATGTGGCTAATAGGAAGCACCTCCTAGACTCCTTAGCCTCACACCCCGAGCCGTGGCGCGCTTACTTCGAGTGCGTCATCGTACTGATCGACAGCCAGGGCGAGGAGCATCACTTCGTGGGGCGTGTCGCGGGACGGATCATAGACCACGAGGAGGGTGCCGAGGGCTTTGGCTATGACAGCCTCTTCGTGCCAGAGGACTTTGACAAGACCTTTGCTATGATGAGTCCGCAAGAGAAGAACGCTATCAGCCACCGCACCCGAGCTGTGGATCAGCTCCGCACTTACCTTACCAAGCACAGCCTATGAAAGCCCCCATACACCTCCTCCTATCACTCCTTCTATGCACCCTCCCGCTAGCAGCTCAGGAGCAGCTGTGGCAGTGGCATCTAGCCGTAGGTGATGTAGAGCTTGTGGCCGATCTGCCCGAGCAGGTACTCTTCACCACAGGGGGCGTCATCGGTACCGTCTCTCCAGAGCATCCCGATGAGATACATCTACTTGATGGCATGACGCCTATCAGCGACCTTGATGCCGAGATGATCCGCTACTCGCCTAGCCACAAGGTCACCACCGTCTACTACAGATCGGGGCGTATCGACCTCATCTACAGCGATCGCATCTACAACTTAGTGGGTATCAGCGACAATAGCATGCTCAACGACAAGACTGCCACACGCATCTTCTATCATAAGGATTACGCCTTCATTGCGGGTCGCTTCGGCCTCATGCAGATAGACCTCAGCAATCATCAGATCGCAGCCACAGCCTTCCTAGGCAAAGAGGTCCTAGACGCTTTCGCTCTAGACGAAAAGCTCTATGCGCTGACCAGCGAAGGGCTGCGCTCGAGCACCCTCTCGCAAAACCTCCAAGACCCCGCCTCGTGGAGCCTCGTCGAGGGCTTACCGCAGAAGGAGATGATCAGTGCCACCGCCCTACCCGACGGCTCGCTCTGGTTCATAGACAGTCTGCACACCCTCTATCGCTCCACGCTACCCCAGGTCAGTGCCACCCCTCAGACGATGGTGCAGAGCGGATGGGCTGAGCGACTCTTCCCGATAGCCGATGGTGTGGCGGTCGCAGGAGCCGACTCGCTCATCGTATGGAGAGCTAGTGGCGAGCGCATACGCATCGACCTCCCCGCCCGTCTGCAGAGCCTCTCAGGCGACAGCTCACCGGACAGGCTTTGGTTCACAGCGGGCGGCTCTCTCTACAAAGCCGACCTCGCCTCCGCTAGCAACGGCAAAGTCTCTCTCGAAAAGCTAGTCCTCGAAGCCAACGCTCCGAAATCCAACAAGCACTTTTACCTCACACACCAGCATGGCAAGCTCTACTCCGTCAGTGGAGGACGTCGCACCAACGCTTACTGGCAGCCTGGTTACATACAGATCTATACGCCACCCCTCTGGCGCACTTGGGACTATCGCGAGATTCGGCAGCAGACTAGCGATATCCCCGTCTACGACCTCGTCTCCATAGCCGTAGACCCTCGTGACGCTGATCACTACTTCGTCGGCTCGTGGGGAGATGGTCTCTACGAAATACAAGGCGACCAAGTCATCAATCGATACACTCCAGACAATGCTCCATTAGTCAGAGCTTGGGACGATGACTCACCCACAGCACACAACGTTCGTGTCGGCTCGCTATGCTACGATCAGAAGGGCAACCTATGGATGGCGCAAGGTCAAGGCTTGATAGCTAACCCCCTTGTAGTGCGCACTCCTGATGGCACGATGAAAGCTATCTCGTACCCAGACATAGAGTTGGTCAACGCCTTCGGTCCTATGCTGGCTCTACCCAATGGCGTCAAGTGGTTGCTCATATTCCACCGAAGCGCAGATGGCAACAATGGTGTCTTCATCTTTGACGACAAGGGTACACCTCTAGATCAGTCAGACGATGAGTACCGCCTCGTCACTAAGTTCGTCGATCGCACTGGCAAGGAGATAGCTGCCAAATACTACTACGACCTAGCTCTAGACCCCTCTGGTAGTCTTTGGATAGCCACAGACAAAGGACCTATCAGCATTGCTAGTCCCAGCACATTCATCTCGCAGAGCACCCCGCTAGCCTCTAGACCCGTAGGTGGCGAGGAGCCCAATCTCTACTATGTCCTCGACAATATGCCCATCACAGCCATCGCCATCGATGCACTCGGCAATAAGTGGTGCGGCACTGGTTCTGACGGCCTTTACCTCCTCTCGCCAGACGGCACGCAGCTACTAGCTCACTACACCAAAGACAATAGTCCTCTACTCACCAACGACGTGCTCTCTCTAGCCATTGACCAAGAGCGAGGAGAGCTTTACATAGCCAGTTCGGCTGGGCTTGTCTCCTTATATATCGGTCAGACAAGCGACTGGTCCACACAGAGCAAAGAGGTCTACATATACCCCAACCCACTACGCCCCGAAGATCCCGACCAAGTCACGCTCTCCAAGCTTCCCGCAGGCACTACGGTACGCATCTTAGACGGTGCGGGCAATCTAATCTATCAGGAGGTAGCACTGACAGGTCAGCTCACCATCATCACCCGCCTGCCGAGTGGTGAGCGCTATCCCTCAGGCATTTACCACGCATTACTATCCGACAGCGAGGGCAAGCACAGCTACTCCATACCCTTTGCCGTCATATAATCTATACATAAGCTTTTATGAAGAAACTTCTCTTACCCTTACTCCTACTACTATCCAACATCATGCTACTAGCACAGAGTGAAAGCTCCAATCGAAGCGACGGAGCCATCACACCCGAACTTCTGCAGAAGCTCCAGCAAGCCACTCCAAAGGCTCCAGCTGAACGAGCCCTACACAATAGCATCGTCCAGAACGGCATGGTACTTGCCAATGCCGAGCTTATGACACCGCCCGACGACCACTTCACCTACCGAGTACCCACGAAGGGGATTACCGATCAGAAGAGGTCTGGGCGCTGCTGGCTCTTCACAGGCTTCAACGTGCTACGTGCTCAGTTTATCAAGGACAACAACCTCGGAGAGTTTTACTTCTCCCACTGCTACTCCTTCTTTTGGGATCAGCTAGAGAAGGCCAACCTCTTCCTCGAGGGCATCCTCGAGACCCGCACACTTCCCATCACCGACCGCAAAGTGGAGTGGCTCTTTCAGCACCCGATCAATGACGGCGGGCAGTTCACCGGCATCTCGGACAACCTCCTCAAATACGGTGTCGTGCCTAGCGACGTAATGCCCGAGACCTACAGTAGCAACAACACATCGCGTCTCTCCTCACTCATAGCCAAGCTACTCCGTCAGGGTGGCATGGAGCTACGTAGCAAAGCTCAGCAAGGTGCCACACTGGCAGAGCTTCGCAAGGATAAGGAGACTACCCTACAAGCCATCTATCGTCTCCTATGCCTCAACCTCGGCACACCGCCCACAACCTTTGAGTATACCCTCAGAGATGCCGACGGCAAGGTCCTCTCGACCAGGGAGTACACCCCGCTGAGCTTCTACCAGGAGATGATCGGTGTCAACCTCAAGGACGACTACGTGATGATCATGAACGACCCCTCGCAGCCCTACTACGAGACCTACGCCATCGAGTATGACCGCCACGCCTGGGACGGCAAGGACTGGACCTACATCAACCTTCCTATGGAGGAGATCAAAGAGATGGCCATCGCCTCCCTCAAGGATGGCAACATGATGTACTACTCTTGCGATGTAGGCAAGGAGCTCAATAAAGAGTCTGGCCTGCTCACTCTCGGCTACGATGACTACGAGGCTATTACGGGCGTCCCGATGACTATGACAAAGGGCGAGCGCATCGCATCCTTTGACAGTGGCTCCACACACGCTATGACGCTCGTAGCGGTAGACCTAGACAAGTCGGGCAAACCCACCAAGTGGATGGTCGAGAACAGCTGGGGTGCCACCTCTGGACATCAGGGGCATCTGATCATGACGGACGAATGGTTTGACGCATACACCTTCCGCCTAGTAGTCAATAAGAAGTACCTCACGCCACGTGCCAAGGAACTCCAAGGCAAGACACCCAAGCTTCTTCCACCGTGGAGTCCTATGTTTCGTGCCGAGGAATAGTAGTCAAGTAGTCGCACAGCGACCACAGACTAAGCACATCTGGTAGCATGACTATCGCAGTGATGGCTATCTGATCCAATTCATTTCATATAGAGCAACTAGAGCAGGCTCAATCGCTTCGACAAGGCGGTTGGGCCTGCTGCTTTATCTCCGCACGCTAGCTGATGTTCATCCTATGAAACTAAATTGCGGTCTGTATGAGAGGGAGAGAGGAGAGGAAGATGACTTTTCAGAGCGCACTGATCATGAGGAGTCTAGGGGGCTCTCGAGCGCTTCGCTCCTCACGCCAGGGCTGACGCATTATAATCAGTGTGCGAGGAACGACACATGACAACAAGTAGGATACTCGATCCGAGTATCGCTGCACAGTGGCTACAAATCCTCTCTGATTACGCCCACTTCTCCGATGATTCGGATTCCTCCCGAGGAATTTCCCAAATAGCTCCCGAGGAAATCGAAATTTCCTCCGGAGGAAAGAAAAAACTCTTCGGAAGTATCAAATGAAACTTCGGAGGAATCAAATGATAAGTCCGAAGAATTCGCCATTTCTTCGGAAGAAAACCAAGAATATCCACCGAGATATTTGAAAATTCATCGGGAGAGATTGAGATGAGCTCGCTCAGTCCATATTACTCTAATGCGTTAGCACTGCTCCTCACGCCTACTCGGATAAATGTGGTATATTTGCAAACGTTACAAGCAGATTTGCGCAATAGATAGCTAATATCGCCCATATGAAAGAAGACAATTACGACTTTGTGGAGACCGAATTGCCCAACGTTGGCTCAGGGGGCATGGTTATTCCTCTGCCGAACGTTATAGATGAAGATGAGATACTTGACGATGAGCATGACGCTCTTAAGGTACTCTTTCATAATACCTTTCCCGTGCTACCAGTCTTCAACGCTGTCATCTTTCCCTGTGTCTTGCAGGCAGTCATGCTGACTGAGGACAAGCAAATAGACGCCGTGAGCAACGCCATGTCCAAGGGACAATATATCGTTGCCACGACTTACATAGGATCAGACCCCGACACCCCCATCACACCAAGCTCTCTCGCCAAAGAGGGGGTCCTCTGTATCGTCGAAGATATGATCCACCCCTCGCCAGACAATGTCGTAGCGATCATACGAGGCATCATACGTATCCACACCAGCAACTATACGCAGACGAACCCTTACCTGCGCTGCAGGGTTGAGTCTCCACTCGAATTACCTCATTCGGAATGGGATCTGACAAGAGACACGGAGCTTTTTGTAGCTTTTAACAAGCTACGCTACGAGCTGGTCGAGCTGGTCAAAATACGACGTATGGAGGGTGCTGAGGACTTTATCGAGGCACTCAATGCTCAGAACAACCTGCCCTTCCTGATCAACTTTACCCCTGCTTATCTCTCTCTAACTCCTAGGGCTAAGCTGGAGCTCCTCAAGATCTCAGGCACGAAGCATCTCGTTATGGAGCTGATCTCCTACGTACGCCAGACGAGCGAGCTCGTACAGATCAATGAGAAAATCGTGAAGCAGACTCAGTCGGACATGGACGAGATGCAGCGCAAGCACTTTCTAGAGCAGCAGATACGTACCATCCGCGAGGAGCTGGGCGAGGGAGACTTTGCCGACCAAACAATCGCAGAGCTACGAGAGGCTGGAACGAAGAAGCAGTGGAGCGAAGCGGTCCAGAAGACCTTCGACCATGAGCTAGGCAACCTAGAGCGCATTCCGACACAAGCGCCCGAGTACTCTATACAGCTGCAGTATCTGCGCCTGATGCTTGACCTGCCGTGGCAGGAGTATAGTCAGGATCAGTTTGACCTCAAGCATGCTGAGGAGATACTGAACCGGGATCACTTCGGTCTAGAGCGCGTCAAGGAGCGTATCCTAGAGCATCTAGCCGTCATCAAGCTCAAGAACGATCTCAAGTCCCCAATACTCTGTCTCTATGGTCCTCCAGGTGTGGGTAAGACTTCGCTGGGCAAGAGCATCGCCGAGAGCCTCGGACGTAAGTATGTACGTATCTCCCTCGGAGGTCTGCACGACGAGGCGGAGATACGTGGACACCGACGCACCTACATTGGAGCGATGTGCGGACGTATCATAGACAGCATCAAGAAGGCGGGCACGAGCAATCCAGTCTTCGTACTAGATGAGATAGACAAGATTTCGTCAGATTACAAGGGCGACCCCGCAGCAGCACTTCTAGAGGTGCTAGACCCGGAGCAGAATGTGGCCTTCCACGACAACTATCTAGACATAGACTATGACCTGAGCAAGGTGCTCTTCATTGCTACCGCTAATACGCTCAGCACCATTTCTCGTCCGCTCCTAGACCGTATGGAGCTGATACAGGTGTCGGGCTATCTGCTGGAGGAGAAGGTCGAGATAGCTCATCGTCATCTAGTGCCCAAGGAGCTGGAGGCGCACGGACTAACCAGCGACCAGTTTACTATAGACACCGATGCCCTGACCTATCTCATCGAGGGCTACACCCGAGAGAGTGGCGTGAGGTCGCTACAGAAGAACCTAGCAGCGCTCATGCGCAAGCAGGCTAAGCGGGTCGCCATGGGACAGGAGTACAGCGTACAGATCACTCCTGAGATCATACAGCAAGACCTTCGCACGCCACCCTACACACGAGACATCTGGCAGGACTTTGGCATGCCAGGCATCGTCACGGGTCTAGCGTGGACTGAGGTGGGTGGTGAGATACTATTCATCGAGAGCTCCACACATCGTGGTAAGGAGGGCAAGGTGACTCTCACGGGCAATCTAGGAGATGTGATGAAGGAGAGTGCCGTCATAGCTCTAGACTATATCAAGGCACACTGCGAAGAGCTGGAGATACCTGAGAGCACCTTTGACAAGCTGGAGATACATCTACACGTTCCCGAGGGGGCTATTCCGAAGGATGGCCCGAGTGCGGGTATCACGATGGCGACTTCGCTCGTCTCAACCTTGACCCGACGCACGGTGAAGCCTCGCATCGCTATGAGTGGCGAGATAACGCTCACAGGGCGTGTACTCCCCGTGGGTGGTATCAAAGAGAAAATCTTAGCCGCCAAGCGGGCTGGCGTCAAGACGCTGATCCTGAGCAAAGAGAATGAGAAAGACATCTTAGACATCAAGCCTATATACATTGAGGGCTTGACTTTCTCCTATGTAGAGACAATCAAGGAGGTGCTGGACTTAGCGCTCAATGATTAGCACCCTGCACCCTAAAGCTTTAGAGTCTATGAATACAGAGCAGCAGTATCATAAGGTGGTCGCAGAGTGTAGGACGCTTTTTGCTCAGAAGCTACACGACTATGGAGCTTCGTGGCGCATACTACGTCCTTCCTCACTTACGGATCAGATGATGATTAAGGCGCTACGCATACGCTCCCTAGAGACCAAGGCGGAGCAGCGTGTCGATGAGGACGTGGACAACGAGTACATTGGCATCGTCAACTATGGCATCATCGGTCTCATACAGCTAGAGCGCACACCAAGCGACAAGCCCGACCTATCTTCCGAAGAAGCGCTGGAGCTGTACGATCAGCTTATCGAGGAGACTTACCAGCTGATGGTCGACAAGAACCACGACTACGACGAGGCGTGGCGCAAGATGCGCATTAGCTCGATAACGGATATCATACTGACGAAGATCTTTCGCACCAAGGAGATCGAAGACCTAGCAGGCAAGACGCTTGTGAGCGAAGGCATAGCGGCTAACTATCAGGATATGATAAACTACGCTATCTTTGCATTGATCAAGTTACGCTTTGACAAGGTATAGCTTACTCCATATTTATAGATAAACCTATGAGTCGTCAACGAGCCCAATATATCCTATCCGAACTTTCCCGCATCCTACTAGCAGCTCTCCTACTCTTCTCGGGATTTGTCAAGGGAGTAGACCCTATGGGGGGAGCTATCAAGATAGAAGAGTACCTCAGAGTGATGGGTCTGGGGAATCTAAGCGTTATGGCGCCAGCCCTTTCGGTTGCCCTTTGCTCCTTTGAGTTTCTCCTCGGTGGTTTCCTCTTGATGGGACTGTGGAGGAGGATCACAGCATGGGCTACCACAATCTTTATGGGTGTGATGACACTCTTGACACTATACCTAGCTCTCTTCAACCCTATCAGCGATTGCGGTTGCTTTGGTGATGCACTCAAGCTCACCAATTGGCAGACCTTTGGTAAGAATGTCTTCTTCATGGCGATCACGATAGTTTACCTCCTGACCTATCGTAGAGCGAGTCGTCCTTTGCGAGGCACAACAGCATTTGTGGCAGAGGCCTTACTCCTCTTAGGTTGGGGCATTTTCGTGGGAGGGAACTTAAGGCATCTACCGCTCATCGACTTTCGTCCTTACAAGATCGGAGCTTCGCTGCGAGAGCTGACCATGATCCCTGAAGACGCTCCTCAAGAAGAGATCGAGTACCTCTTTATCTATGAGAAGAATGGTCTGCGGGAGACATTCAACATGGAGGACCTCCCCGACTCTACATGGACTTATATTGACCGCCAAGAGCGAGTCATCAAGGAGGGCTACAAGCCTCCCGTCATGGACTTTGCGATCTATGCCGGCGGAAGCTCTCAGCAAGCGACAGAGCGTGAGGTAACCCAGACGATGCTACTCAATGAGAGTCCACAGATATGGGTTATAACGCCAAATTGGGAGACAACTCCCATACAGATCGGGCGCAAGATCAATGCGCTCTACGACTGGGCCGAGTCTGTCGGCATTGCTATGTACGGGATCTCTGGCAGTACGCCCGAAGAGCGTGGACGCTGGCGCAATAAGACGGCAGCTGCTTATCCACTTTACTTTTGCGACGGTACAACCATCAAGACCATGGCACGGGCTCAGCCCTCTGTTATGCTTATCTCTGACGGAGTCATCCTAGACAAGAGAGCCGTTAGAGACCTTCCTGAAAAGTATACCGACAAGGATTACGAAAAGCTCTCCTCTTTACTACGACAAGCACCTCACGCAGGACTACACCTAGAGCGCTGGGGACTCCTCGTCGCCTGGATCGTATTTTGCCTTGTTATGCTGATCCAAAGCATCCAGTGGGAGGATAAGGCTAAATACTCCGAGTATCAAATCAAGACTAAATAATCAATACACATATATCATGGACAAGAGAACACTCATCGTAGCTGGAAACTGGAAGATGAACATGACCCTCGACGCAGGGCTCCAGCTCATCACAGATATCAAAGAGCAGGTGGCAAAGCTCAGCAATCCCTGTAAGGTAATCCTAGCTCCGCCCTACATTCATCTAGGAGCGATGAAGGGGCTACTCGCAGGAAGCAACATCGAGTATGCTGCACAGGACTGCTCAGCACACGATGCTGGAGCTTACACTGGTGAGGTGTCAGCTGAGATGATACGCTCCTGTGGTTGCACCTACGTCATCATCGGACACAGCGAGCGTCGTGCTTATCACAAGGAGAGTGCCGAGCTACTAGCTCAGAAGATCGATCAAGCTCTCGCTCATGGGCTGAAGGTCATCTTCTGCGTTGGCGAGCAGCAAGCAGAGCGTGAAGGCAATCGCTACTTCGAAGTGGTCGATGAGCAACTACGTGGATCCCTCGGACATCTCTCGCACAAGCAGATGGAGCAAATAGTCATAGCTTACGAGCCTGTATGGGCTATCGGCACTGGCCTGACGGCAACGCCTGAGCAAGCACAGGAGATGCACCAACATATTCGCCAGACGGTAGCATCGCTCTTTGATCAGAAGCTAGCAGATCTCACCACAATCCTCTACGGAGGCAGCTGTAAGGCTTCAAACGCTGAGTCGCTCTTCTCACAGCCCGACGTCGATGGCGGACTCATCGGAGGAGCTGCGCTCAAAGCCGACACCTTCTTACCTATTATCACAGCAAACAAATGAGGCTCTCATCGCCCATAAGGCATTCACTAGTCCTACTCTTGAGTGTGACCGTACTCTCTGGCTCGCTTGTGGCTCAGGAGCGCGCTCAAGAGCAGGACATCTTTACCCATATAACCACGCAAAGCAGTGGAGGCCAAGTAACTATTACTCAGCCCAACTGGCTACGATCGGTCGTAGGCAAGACCTTCCACACCCCAGGTAGCATCATCACGGGATATCGCATACAGGTCTATACGAGCAATATGCGCGGTGCTAAGCAAGAGGCCTATCGCTTAGCTAGTCAGCTAAGAGGAGCAGCTCCTGAACTCTCTTCTTACGTCACTTATAGGGCACCATTTTGGCGACTATCATTAGGAGACTATGCTTCACGACATGAAGCTCAGCAACAACTCAACGCCCTGCGTGCCTCCCATCCACGCTTAATGCGAGAAGCGTACATCGTGCGAGAGAAAGTTCGAGTGCGCTAAGATTTACTCGGAATCGTACCCATAGACTTATCATCGAATTCTTTTTTTTCTGAAAACCATCTTACATACATGGAAGAGCCCCAACAGATATTACACACTAATCAAAACTACGTGGTCAACGACTTTCTATCTGAGACACAGCTAGAGCGGATGAAGGGACACGTCAAGGAACTCCTCACAGAGCTAGGTGAGGATCCAACTCGTGAAGGGCTGCTCAAGACTCCCGAGCGGGTGTCCAAGGCACTCCACTTCCTCACCAAGGGCTACCAGGAAGATCCCTTAGCGATCCTACGTGCTGCAACATTTAGAGAGGATTACCAGCAGATGGTCATCGTGCGGGATATAGACTTTTACTCTCTCTGCGAGCATCACATGCTACCTTTCTTTGGCAAGGTGCACGTAGGCTACATCCCCAACAAGTATATCACAGGACTGAGCAAGATACCTCGCATCGTCGAGGTCTTCGCTCGTCGCCTACAGGTGCAGGAGCGGCTGACCACACAGATCAAAGACTGCATCCAGCAGGCACTCTCACCGCTAGGCGTCATCGTCGTCATCGAGGCACAGCACATGTGTATGCAGATGCGTGGTGTCCAGAAGCAAAACTCGCTCACCACGACGAGCGACTTCACGGGAGCTTTCAAAGAGTCGAAGACTCGCGAGGAGTTTTTCAACCTAGTGCGTAGAGGTTAGCTTGGCATAGTCATTTAGTTCACACAGCACGACATTCTCTTTATGATACATCACTATCACGTAAGCTCCGAGGTTGAGGAGACCTTCTCTCTAGATTTTGAGATACAAGCTGATGCCACCTTTGCACAGCTTATGGACCTGCTGATCGACACCTTAGAATTCGATCCAGCATCGATTGGTATGTTTTATCTCTGCGATGATCGCTGGCAAAATATAGGACAAGTAGCTTCCAGCGACTTCTTCGAAACCGACGCAGGCAATCAATATGATATTGAAAGTTCTCGTCTAGAGGACATGCTTGACGAGACTGGAGCTCGGATGCGTTATCTCTATGATTTCTTTGAAGATCGCTATCTACGCCTTCAGCTGGTCAAGATACATAGTGGCTCTCTGTCCAGCCCCAAGATCATCTCTCTAGAGGGCAAGAAACCACGACAAACTGATCCCGAGGAGTTTGTCGGTGGTCTGGGCGGTGATGCTCTCTCTGGCGATGCTCCCTTAGGAATAATGGACGAAGCCTTTGACGAGGAGCTCTTTAACGCTGATGAACTCTCCAGCGACGGCTTTAGCATCGTAGATGAAGAGTAAGACTTAACTTCCTCTCCGATGAGCTGCTGCACAGGCAAACTAAAGGAGGTCTCCCCTACACTGATCGTGCTCACAGGAGCTACAGGTGTAGGGAAGACCTCCTTTGCTATAGCAGTGGCGCGTCATCTAGGCTCCCCCTCCCAGCCCCTACCTATCCTCTCGGCAGACTCTCGGCAGATATATCGTGGCATGCCGATCGGCACAGCCACCCCAACGGAAGAAGAGCGACGATTAGCTCCACATTACTTCGTAGCAACCCATGAGATCTCCGAGCTGTATAGTGCTGGACGATATGAGCTAGAGGTCATGGAGCTCCTAGGGCAACTCTTTCGGGAACAGCCCGTCGTCATCCTTTGCGGTGGGTCTATGCTTTACATCGACGCTATTTGTAGTGGCATAGACGATATTCCCCCTGTTGATCCAGAGGTGAGAGCGCAGCTTCACGAGCGTTATCAGAGAGAGGGACTCGCAGGCATCCTTGCTGAGTTACAGATCGTTGATCCGCTATACTATAATAAGGTAGATCATTGCAACCATCGTCGTGTGATGCATGCGCTAGAAGTGTACCTCAGCAGCGGGGCTCCACTCTCTTCTTACCACTCAGGCGAAGACGCCGAGCGTCCCTTTCGTCTGCTCACCTATGCCCTGACACGTCCCCGCGAGGAGCTGTATCAGCGGATCAACCAGCGCGTGGAGATGATGATCGAGGAGGGCTTGGTCGATGAGGCTAAGGCGCTCTACCCTCATCGTCAGCTCAATGCGCTCAATACGGTAGGATACAAAGAGCTCTTTGCACACTTCGATGGACAGTACGATCTGACAGAAGCGGTACGTCTCATACAGCGCAATAGTCGTCATTTTGCCCGCAAGCAGCTCACCTGGCAGCGACGCCATCCTGAGTTCGCACCGCTCGACCTTTCCACACCTTGGGAGCCCCTTCTAGAGCGTATCCAGCAAGACTTACTCACCCAGCCACAGACCAATAGATGAAAGCAGACAAACCCCTTCAGCCAGGCAAGACATTAGACAAGACCTCTACTAAGAATACAATCAAACAGTGGAGCGAGGAGGATCGTCCTCGGGAGAAACTTCTCAGACTTGGTGCTCGAAATCTTTCAGATGCTGAGTTGTTGGCTATCTTCATCAACTCTGGTACAGAGCAGGACACAGCTCTAGACCTAGCTAAGAAGCTCATGAGTGGGCTTGAGAACGACCTTGGTCGGCTCCTAGAGATAGACCATGCATACCTAACTGGGAACATACCTGGAGAAAAGAAAAAGCGATTTGCAGGACTAGGCGATGCACGCGCCTGCACCATACTAGCAGCTATCGAGCTGGGACGCAGACTACGAGACACACCACCGCCTCAGCGCACGCCGATCACCTGTAGCCTAGACGCTTACCGCGTTTTACGACGTCATCTCGAGGACTTAGATCATGAGGAGCTCTGGTGCGTATACCTAGATGCTTCAGGGCGAGTCATTGATAAGCTAGCGATCGCCTCAGGAGGTGTCAGCCACGCCGTTGCCGATCTACGACTCATTTTGGCTCCCGCTATCACACTCTACGCCTCAGCTATCATCCTAGCGCACAACCACCCCACGGGTCACCTACAGCCTAGTGCCGAGGATATAGACCTCACCAAGCGAGTCAAGCAGGTAGCCTCTGTCTGCAACATACGTTTCAACGATCACATCATCCTCGGTCGTTACCACGCCTCCGTGACCTCTGACGGCGAGCGCTCCCACTACTTGAGCTTTGCGGATAGTGGTATGCTCGCATCGCTCTAGCCCCCAGGGCTGACGCATTATACGGGGTAGGTTTACCTACGCCTTAATGAAGGATCTCGG
>UWSO01000014.1 GCA_900538385.1 uncultured Porphyromonas sp. | reverse complement strand
CCTCCGTATGTGACCGAAGCCGAATCCCGAAAGCAACACAGCGATTCGCCTTTATACAATAGTCTCAAAATGAACGTAGGGACATACAGCGCAATGCCGTACGTCCCTACGTTATTCGTTAGCGAGTTAGCCTCTCGCTCTAGGCGACAGAGGCTCGCAGGTGTGACTGACTACTCAATCGTGATGTCATCGATGAGGAGGTCATAGACGCCACCCTTACCGCCCTTGAAGGCAATGAGGTTGCCACTCGTAGCAAGAGACTTGCCAGTGATATCCAGCGTTACCTTAACCCAGTCGGTAGCATTGACACTACCAGCGTAGTCGTTTTGATTTTTAGCCTCATGAGAAGCATCTTGGATAGTAACGTCAGCGTTGTTAATGTTGCCAAGGTTGTAAGCGTAGTAGCCTTGCTGCGTTAGCCCTGATACCGTATTATCTGCTGGGTATAGGTTGATAGAGATACCCTTGCCAGTGGCTGTACCCTTGACGTAGAAGGTAATCTTGGACTTGCCCGTAAACTCCTTGCCACTCTTGTTCTCTACTGTGAAGAAGTAACCATTTTTAGCCATTGTGCCACTTACCTTGAGGGCATTGCCCGTGCGACCTGCACCTGTAGCCTCTGAGCAATAGGTGCCTACACCGTATTTGTTTAGCGTACCCGTGAAGGCTGCGAAGTCCTCGAAGTTAGCACCGGGGAAGAGTAGCTCACCTGTTGTGGGCTGTGGCTCTGGGTCTGGATCTGGAGTGGGCTCTGTACCGCCATTGTCATCAGGAGTAACGACGATAGGGTCCTCATCTACGACGTCCCAGTCAGAGATCTGACCATTGATCTCGTCTACCGTGAGCGCACCAGATGCGAGGGTAACGTTGAACTTGTGGTTCTTGCCAGACTGGAGAGCGAGGCTTGGGAAGGTGTAGCTGTAGCTCTTGCCGTCGCTGAGCGTGATGACTAGCTTAGCATTAGCATTGGTAGCGGGGATAACAATCGTTGGAGCGAAGGTGCCACCAGCGAGCTGGAGCTTTTGCGTAGCCGTTGTCGTACCGTTGGTAAGCGTACCATCAGCGATCTTCATCGAGCTGGTGGTGACGATGCCCTCTAGCTGTGCTGAGGTGATAGTCGTACCAGCAGGTAGACCAGCCATGGTGAAGCTCACGAGAGCTAGCTTATGCTTGAACTGTAGTACGTGGTTAGCTCCCGTAGCGTCCTTGGCAGTCTTGATGCCCGTTAGGTTGTTGGAGTAGAGGACGTCGGTCTGATCGTTGGTCAGGTCGATAGCTAGATCGGTCGTAGCGCTAGCGCTGTAAGGATAGTAGCTGACGAAGTTGACCGTTTGCCCATCGGCAAAGGTGAGCCCAGTAGCAGCAGGTGTAAAGGTAGCGGTAGCGCCTCCTGCGGTAGTCTTGTACTCTACGTTGGTAGCGGTAGCGTCACCAGTCATAGAGATACCGATGGCATCGTTTGCCTCGAAGGCGTTGTTTGCCATACGGAGGTTGAGCGTTGGGATGTTTGAGCCAAACTGCATAGCCTCTGACTTAGGCTTACAGTTGGGAGCGTTGTTGCACGCTGTGAGAGCGAGTAGTGCGAGTGCACCGAAAAGTAGTTTCTTCATATCTCGTTGTATTTAGGTATTTGTTGATTGATTGTTATTTCACAGTAAGATTTTCGACTTGATAAGTCGTGGTGTGCAGGGGTTCCTGCGAAGCTTCATAGAGGAGTGCTATGTAGCCCGCCTCGGCAGAAGCTGTAATGGTGTAGCTCTTCTTGTAGTGCTGGTTACCATAGCCACTAGGAGAGGTCGTGTCGTTGATGACCTCTAGGGTCTTGACGAGTGCGCCATCCTTGTCTAGCTGC
The DNA here is from genome assembly GCA_900538385.1 of uncultured Porphyromonas sp. GTDB lineage: Bacteria > Bacteroidota > Bacteroidia > Bacteroidales > Porphyromonadaceae > Porphyromonas. The sequence continues at coordinate 52,872 of UWSO01000014.1, read as the reverse complement.
TGGACAGAGAGGGTAGCTCCATTGGTGTGCCCAGAGCTGTAAGTTAGCTCTACCGTATGGCTAGAGCCAGCGGTCATCCGCAGACGTGGCGTGACGAGGACACATTTGTTTACTGGATCGGCAGACTTAAAGGCACTGGCCTGAGCATAGTGTACATCGCCGAAAGAGCGCTTCTGGAAGTCACGCGTACCGACGAGCGCTTTGTTGAGCCAGCCTGGGAGTGCAAAGGGATCGTAGTCCTTACCACCCTTGGCGAAGTCATCTTGGAGCGGTAGTGCACGAGCCGTCTGTGTGAGGTTGACATCGTAGAGATTCTCTCCAGCAGGCTTGGGGTCTGGCTTGGGTGTTTCGGTCGGTGTGACTACAATATTGGAGATCGTCCCATCATCTTCCCAATCTATGATCTGACCATTGAGTAGGTCTATAGAGATATCTCCTTGCTGCCCGTCGAGGGTGATGTTATAGTAGTAGATCTTGTTGCTGACGATGTCTAGCTGCTTGATCGGCTTGGTGTAGGTACGTCCATTGCTGAGCGTGAGCTGTAGCTGAGTGTTCACAATCTCCTTGGGGAGGATGAGAGACGAAGCCGAGCGCTGGTCTGTACCAACCGTGAGCGGGAGCGCCTCCTTAGAACTGTACGGTGTGCGTAGCTCGCCCGTGAGGACATCAAAATCGCCCTCGACGACCATACCTTGCAGCTCCATCGACCGTAGCGTCACGCCTGCGGGAAGTCCCTGCATGGTGAAGACGATGCGTGAGAGAACATGTCCGAAGAGGAGCGTGTACTCCTTCTTGTCGACACGTGGCGCCACCTCACGGTGATGAGCCCAGAGGAGATCGACGGGCTCCTTGACAATGTCTAGGTGTATCAACCCCTTCTGAACGGATGTGCGATAGGGAGCATAAGCGTAGAAGTCTAGCTCTCTAACGGTGCTAGGGTAGATGCGATCAGACGTTGTCGTAGGGTGGAAGATGGCTATCTGTCCCCCAGGGATGGCGTGATAGTGTAGGTTATTGCGCTCCTCAGCTCCACGAGCGTAGACACCGATCTGATCGCTCACGTCAAAGCGCCCGTCCGTGGCGCGCACCTCCTTGTCGCTCAGACGAATGTTGCTCTTGAAGACTATGTAGTCCTTAGCCTGCGAGCCTTCTTCATCGGGGCAATTGGTACAGCGAGACTGCTCCTTAGTACAAGAGGCAGCAAGGAGTAGTGTCGTGAGTAGTATGGATATTGTTGTAAGTAACTTATTCATAGTAGTAGATGACCTGCAGATTAGTCATTGAGTACGTTGACATCATTGAGTCTAGGGAAGAAGTCAAAGCCAGTCTTCGCCTCCATCTCACTGAGCGTCTTCTTGTAGTTGTCATATCCGCCTGAATATCCCTCGTGCGGTATGCACCACGCCTTGGAGTGCCAGCGCTCCTGCTTATCTCGCCATACGACCACCTTGTAGAAGTAGTCAGGTATGGGACAAGCCATGCCATCTCTATCATGAGCATACTGATAGTTCGTATTGTCAAAGCCTACGCCTGTCACTACATAGAGCGTGTCGACACCGCCAGCAAGCGTGCGAACATGTGTCTCTAGCTGTTGCCAAATGCCACCATTATGGGGTTGCCTTTGGGGTACCATATTGGAATAGTAGAACGTGCTGGCGTTATCCGCCCGAGAGGAGAGTCGATCCCCACTAGGGATTTGGTGCCCTCGAGAGTAGCCGTCATAAGACTTCGTCAGGTTTGGTTGATACGCTCTTGAGATCATAGGATCATAACCCCAATCATTAGTGCGATCAACCTTTTTATCCATTACATCCTTGTAGAGTGGATAAGCGACATAGTGAGCTAGGTGCAGCTGTGTATTATATAGGAGGACGTAATTACGTGCCGAGTGGTTGCTCGGAAGCATGTGCTGCACCTCCATAGTATTGGGGAGCGCCGTCTTGGCGGGTAGCTCTAAGTATCGACCAACCTCTGCGACTTTGCCCGTGCCGGTATCCTTGAGTGTGATGGTGTGGGTGCGCTGCTGTCCCATAACGAGGCTTTGCCCCTCACGTAGTGGCCAGGTGTAGGTACGTCCGTTGGGCAGGGTGAAGAGGACCTTCATCTCGCTCGTGGTCGTCTTGATAGGTAGTATCAGCGCAGTGGCCGTAGCAGTAGCACCCAACACGGTGACTGGCACGGAGATCTCGGCCGTAGAGCTGGCATCGACCTGCCACTGACGACTATAAAGGTCCAGCGAACCCGTCGTCGGCATACCGACAATGCGCACCGTGACACCCTCCAGGGAGCCGCCATCCTCACTGCGCATCTCGAAGCGGAGCGAAGCGAGTGCCTGACGGAAAGCTAGCTGCTTCGCATCATCAGGCGCAATGGCGGAGAGATTGTCCGAGATGAGCAGAGGCTTGAGCGTAGCTTGATCGGCAACGCTGTAAGCGATCTTGCTCCCCTGCGTCTGAGCATTGTAGGGGTAGTAAGCGAGGATATCATACTTCATCGATGAATCCCAAGCTACCTTCTGCTGCTCGTCGACTGGCTGGAAGGTAGCGATGCCCCCACCACGGATAGTCTTGAAGTGCAGGTTGCTATGCTGTAGTTGCTCAGCCGACCAAGTGGTATTCTGCGCCGTGCGACGTACGTAGATACCTATCTGATCGCCAGCCTCCCATGCGGTGCCAGCGACGCGCAGGTCGTAGTCCTGCTGTGAGGCTAAGAAAGTCTGATTGGTCTCGCTCTGAGGCTGCTCCGCTTCCCCCTGCCTACCGCTTGGCTGGCAAGCAGCTGTCAGCAGCAAGCTCCAAGAGGTTACTAAGAGCGCAAAGAGTAGACGATATGTCCTATTTACCATAGATTAGTTTGATGTCAAATTAACTGGAATGTATGATACCGTAGCAACTAGCGGAGGTCGCTATGAGCCTACCAAGAGACAATGCAAAAGTACTCCCACAAAGTCACTCTATCGTTGCTGCGATGTTACAAAGCTACTAAAAAATAATCTGTCCACCAATGGAATTCAATTTTTCTTCCAAAGGTGAGGCTTCATAATGTATGAAACTAACTCAAGCCTCCCCTTACGAAATACACTCCTTGCCGTTGGCTAGGTAATTCCCGCTATGAGAGCTTACTTCAGGCTTTCACCCATTAGACAATGCGCATGCTGGGCATACGAAAATAAGCTCCGTCGCAAGTTAACTTGCGACGGAGCTTCTCATGTTTTGGAGTGTTTTTGTTTGGCTACCTTCGGTCGGTGCGACGGAGTTGATTGCGCTTGATATACTTCCTAGCAAACTCTCGCTGTACCTGCTGGTAGTTGACCAGCTTGCGTGCGGGGATCTGCTTGCGTAGCTCTGTCATAGTCTCTTCGTCTATCACTGCTAGCTGAGACTTGAGTTGCTGCTCGCGCTCGAGGCACTTGGCTGCTTGCGCCTCAGATAGGGACTCGCTCCTCGTCTCCTCGTACTGCTTGCGTAGCTCGCGCCATAAGGGTATGCGCTTCTTATCAGCTGTGCGCAAGGTCCGGTCCAAATAGGTAGCCTCGTCAACTGTAAGGCCTAGTTCCTGAGAGAAGAACTCCTTGCGTAGCTTGACCAGCTCCTCTCTGCTACAGTTGTCTGTCTCACTGCGGAACTGCTGAGCTACAACTACGTTAGGCAAGAGTAGCAAAGGGAGCGCTACCAGTAGAAAATGAAAAAGCTTGCGTCGTCTCATCATATCATCGTGTCCGTGCGTTGTGATCATTTATATCTCATCACTCATCTCGTCCTCAGAGAGTGCTCCCAAAGTCTCCCCTATAGCGTAGTCATCGGTGAGAATATCTACACATGTCTCGTATAGGTAATCCGCAAACTCGGCATCTGTCAGAGGTGTGACGCTGAGATCATATACAGAGCTGGCTACTTCATCGCTAGCTGTAAGAGGCTTCTGGGTAGTTCCTTGCCATACGCCCCAGAGAGCTACTACAGCAATCAGTGCTGCAGCGACAGCGGTCCATGGACGTAACCTTACCCAGAGCTTAGCCCTACGATGCGCACTAGGCGCCACCACAGCGTCTGTCGCAGGTGCCTGCTCATCGAGCGGTATCTGCGATAGAATGCGAGGGGATAGGTCATCAAAGTACCCCTCAGGAACATGGTAATGCCCCAACCGCTCCGAGAGCGAGGGTATCTGACGGGTCAAGTCTTCTGAAGGTGTAGGCATAAGAGGTGATTAAATAGAGTCTAGTACGACCTCGCAGGGAGGTCTCTTCTTACACTTCATTGGATGCCAATAGACTTGGTAAGTTTAATTCAGATTGGAGATGTACTGCTGAATCTTCTTGACAGCGTGATGATAAGATGCCTTGAGTGCTCCCTCAGAGGTGTCCGTGATGGTCGCAATATCTCGGTAAGGCATCTCATCGAAGTAGCGCATCTCAAAGACCTGTCGCTGCTTTGGCGGGAGCTTATCGAGTGCTTGCTGTAAGATCAGCTCTCCCTTGTCTCCGTCGAAGTAGGGATCGGCAACGGCACTCTCTAGGAGATAGCTAGTATCTTCATTGACAGCGTACTCGTTGTCCGTGATACGCTTTTTCTTTTTGTTGTAGTTGATCGCCTCAAAGAGGGCAATGCGATAGATCCAGGTGTAGAATTTCGCCTCTCCTCTGAAGGAACCAAGGTTTTGCCACGCCTTCAGAAAGGTCTCCTGTAGCACGTCATCCGCATCGTCATGCTGCCGTACGATACGACGGATCAACCAGTAGAGCTTCTCCTGATACATCCGCACAGCCTCTGTAAAAGCGGCAGCGCGGGTCTTGGAACTCATAATCTGCTCTTGCAGTTCATCTTCGGTCATGCTAAGTGGACACTATGAGGGTGTGTAGCTATGGCTGGGAGGAGGTTTCTACTGTCGTGCTGCCGCACCTTTGACTAGGTATACATATACGGGGAAGTGATCTGAGTAGCCTCCTTGCCACTGCCCTCCGACGAAGGTGCGTAGCGTGTACCCCTTGTACTGACCACTCTGCTGGATCATAAAGGGCTGTTTGAAGATAAACGCCATATCAGTAGTCTCCGGATCGCGGTATAGCTGCCACGTGGTCGGATTGCTGCCGATGAGCTCACCATTGACCACTATGATGTCAAAGAGGTTCCACACGTCACGGTAAGCGAGTGTTCCCATACCTTTATTATATAGTTGCAGCATCGGGGTGTAGTAGTCCGCAAGCTTTGTTTGGTCAGGATGGTTCTGCACGCCGAGACCGTCACGTACGCTAGGGCTGATGGGGTCATCATTGAAGTCTCCCATCATGATCACTTTGCTCCCTGGGAAGAGTGTATAGAGTGAATCAGCAACGCTGCGCATCGTCTTTGCGGCTGCCATACGACGATGCAGAGAGACAGCCTCCCCCCCACTACGTGAGGGCCAGTGTCCCACGAGAACATGTACGATCTCGCCATCAATGAGTCCCGAGGCGTAAACTACATCTCTTGTTTTGATCCATGGCTCGTTAGGTATCTCTACTGCTCTAGCTCCTGATGCAAAGATCTTATAAACCTCTGGTTGGTAAAGTATAGCGCAGTCTATACCTCGTAGATCTGGTGAGTCGTAGTGGACGATGTCATAGTGTTTGTTTCGGAGTGAATCTTGGGCGATTAGATCCTCGAGGACGCCTCTGTTCTCTATCTCAGCGACTCCGATGATGGCGGGCCCGTCACCTCCGATGAGAGAGATGACGTGAGACATATTACGGAGCTTGTGCTGGTAGCGCTCGGGTGTCCAGCGATTGGCTCCATTGGGGAGAAACTCCTCGTCATTGTTCTCCTGATCGATGGTGTCAAAGAGATTCTCCAAGTTATAGAATGCGACCGTCACCCGCTGTGGTGTGGTGCTCTGCTGTGCAGATATAATTCCAAAGGAGAGAGCTAGCAGTGCGACCAACCAGCCCCATCTACTATATTGTGTGCTATGTGTCATAAGTTAATCGTTCAAGTTCAAGTGTTAGACTATGCTTTCACAAAAGTACTGATAAATGTCGGATTACCCAAGGTCTCACCTATAAAGCTTTCGTTAAGGCCGTTGTCCAGGGGCTGTCTCACAGGGAGCATCACGTCGCAATGCCAATCGATAAGCATAAAAAAGACCTCGCAATATTAATATTGCGAGGTCTCGAATTGTTATTGAAGTGGTGCCACCAGGAATCGAACCGGGGACACAAGGATTTTCAGTCCTTTGCTCTACCAACTGAGCTATGGCACCGTCTTTTCTGCGTTTTGGTGATGCAAAGGTACGACAACTTTTTGAATTGACCAAATGCTGGTGCAATCGAGGTTATTTTGTATCTTTGCGAGTAGTAACATAGCACAAATAGCATGGTGGACTTGACATCACACTACGGAGGTATCGCCCTCCGCAATCCAATCATAGCTGGTAGCTCTGGCCTCACGGCCTCACTCCAGCAAGTTACGGCAATAGCACAGGCTGGTGCTGGCGCTGTCATTCTTAAGTCTCTCTTTGAGGAGCAGATAGAGGCGACGGCACTGCAAGCGCAGGCAGAGGTGGAGACCTCTTATCCTGAAGGTCTCGACTATATGCTGCACTACACACGCCAGCATGAGGTCGAGAAGTACCTAGACCTCATTCGTGAGGCTAAGGGTGCGGTCGACATCCCTGTTATCGCAAGCATTAACTGTTACCGAGGAGGTGAGTGGCAGTCTTTTGCCAAGAGCATACAGGAGGCGGGTGCAGATGCCCTCGAGCTCAACGTGATGCGCATCGAGACAGATCCGGCACAGCGTGGTAGTGATCTAGAGAAGGAGCTGGTAGATCTAGCTATCTCGATCACTCGTACGGTGCAGATACCTGTCGTCTTCAAGATCTCAGATCGCTTTACCAATATCCTTTACCTAGCCCAGGAGCTAGTCAAGAGTGGAGTCAAGGGCTTAACCTGCTTTAATAAGAGCTGGCAGACTGATATTAATATAGATACCCTAGAGATCGTCCAGGGGCCTGTAGTATCAACGGGACAGGAACTATACAACACGCTGAAGTACACAGGTCTCCTCTCGGGCAAGCTACCGCAGCTCGCTGTCTCCGCCTCGGGCGGTGTGATGGACTACGCCGGCATCGTTAAGAGCCTCCTCGTCGGAGCAAGCTCCGTTCAGGTTGCATCCGCACTATATCAGCATGGCGTACCCCATTTGACGAAGATGCTGGAGGAGTTCACACAGTGGATGACTCAGCACGGATACCGCTCCATAGAAGAGTTTAGAGGTAATCTCAACGCCTCTAAGCAGTCAGATCAGGAGCTCTATATGCGCTCGCAGTTTATGCGTTATTTCAGCAGTAAGGCGTAGCCAAAACTTAGACAGACATACAAACAGCATACATACTTACTAATCCAAAGATTACATAAACTATGAACAGACTAACTATCACAGCAGGAATCGTAGCCGCTGCTTTATCCCTATCTAGTTGTGGGGATATGAATCAAACGCTACTCGGTGCTGGTGCTGGCACAGCTGTAGGCGCAGGCCTCGGAGCTGGTATCGGTAAGGTCGCAGGCAATACGGGTGCTGGAGCAGCTATCGGAGCCGTCGTAGGCGGTGCTGCAGGGGCTCTCATCGGCAACCGTATGGAGAAGCAAAAGAAGGAGCTCGAGCAGCAACTACCTGAGGGTACGCAGGTCGAGACCGTCAATGAGGGACAGGCTATCAAGGTTGTCTTCGACAGCGGTCTACTCTTCAACACGAATTCTAGCACGCTAAGCTCTTCTTCACGGAATGATCTGCGCAAGTTTGCAGACAACCTAAACAAGAACGATGATACCGTCCTAGAGATCATCGGTCACACCGACAGCTCGGGCAATGATCGCATCAACGATCCGCTCTCACTGAACCGCGCTAAGAGCGTCCGTGACTTCCTTGAGGGACAGGGAGTCTCTTCTGTACGTATGAAGTACGAGGGTCGCGGTAGCCATGAGCCTGTTGATACGAACGCAACGGCTGAGGGTAAGCGCAAGAATCGTCGTGTAGAGGTCTTCATCCTACCTAGCCAAAAGATGATCGAAGAGGCTAAGGCTGGTACGCTGAAGTAGTCTCCCCCCTCAAACGCATCACGCACTGCATGAGTCAGAGCGTGGTGCGTTTCTTTTTTTATTCTCTCAGTATCATTCACAGCAAGAGCTATATGCCTCACTTCCTACAACTAATCTCTACGACCCTCCTGCTCACCTTGGCTTTGCTCTCATGCAGCGCTACCGCTGGGCAACGCTCACAGGCACCTTCGCCTGTAGAGGTTTCCTTTGAGGTTGTCGACACGACTCGCCTGAGCGAGGGTGCAACCGCTGAACCCTATCCGATGGTAGAGATTCCAGCGAACATACAGGAGCCACTACAGCGGGCAAAGTATGCGCTAGAGCACTTCTTCGATCGCTGGCCAGCAGAGACGATGGATCAGCTCGTTGATCCCGTAGCTATGGAGCAAGGCTTGGTAGACTACCTCTCTATCTATGGTAGTATGCCAGCGGGAAGTGTCACTCAGAAGGATCTATTGCGTCCGCTGAAGCTGATGCGTGGCAAAGCCCTGAGTGAGGCGCTACGTCTCTACACCAAATATCTCTACGAGAGCGGATCTCCGCTAAAGAATCATACGCTCTATATCCAAGCATTGCAGTGGGCGACCACGTCCCCACAGGTGGAGTATGTGGATCAAGTGATCTACAAAGACATGCTGTCACTGGTGTTGCAAAATCAAGTCGGTACGCCAGCCTCAGACTTCTCCATAACCTTAGCACGACCAGCTGCGGAGGGTTACACCTTTACCGACACGACGCTCTACGCACTACGTGACAAGCCCAAGGTGGTCATCTTCTACACCCCAGGCTGTGATCGCTGTACGCATCTGCTAGAGGAAGTGTCTCACGATCAAATACTACAGCGTGCTTATCAAACTGGCAAGGTAGATATACTCTACGTCTCGCTCGTCTATGAACGCGGCGAATGGGAGAAAGGACTCTCGGATCTACCATCCTTTGGCACACCTGCCTTCAACGCTGATCTGCGTCTTCTCGAAGAGTCGCTCTATGACCTAGCCGTCACGCCTGTCATCTATGTCATCTCGTCGGATGGCATCGTGCTGCAACGGGATGCTTCGCTCGCTGAGATCAGGCACTACGTCTCTACACTTTAACCTATTACTCTATGAAGGGTATCATACTAGCCGGCGGTACAGGTAGCAGACTCTACCCACTGACCAAGTCTGTCAGCAAGCAACTACTGCCTGTCTACGACAAGCCGATGATCTACTACCCGCTCTCTACGCTCATGCTAGCAGGCATTCGCGAGATCCTGATCATTAGCACACCACAAGATCTGCCGAGCTTCGAACGACTCCTAGGCGATGGCTCTGCTTATGGTCTCGAGCTAACATACGCCGAGCAACCGCGCCCCGAGGGATTGGCGCAAGCCTTCATCATAGGACGGGAGTTCATCGGCTCGGACGATGTCTGTATGGTACTCGGCGACAACCTCTTTCACGGAGCTAGCTTTGCGGCACAGCTGGCAGCCGCTCGCGATAACGTCACCCAGCATCGCCTCGCTACCATCTTCGGCTATCCCGTCTCGGACCCGACACGCTATGGAGTCGTTTGCCTAGATGCCAATGGCAAACCTACAGACATAGAGGAGAAGCCTAAGCACCCCAAAAGCAATCTAGCAGTCGTGGGTCTCTACTTCTATCCGAATGATGTAGTCCAAGTGGCGCAAAACATCACCCCCTCGGAGCGCGGGGAGCTAGAGATCACAGCGGTCAACGACTACTACCTACAGCAACAACAACTCTCCGTCATCTCCCTCGGACGTGGCTTCGCATGGCTCGATACGGGCACCCATGAGGCGCTCATGGAGGCGACCAACTATGTTAGCGTCATACAGAAGCGTCAGGGACTGGTGATTGCGTGCCTTGAGGAGATCGCCTTACGTCAGGGCTGGATCACGATGGATCAGCTGCAAGAGGCCGCCGATCAGCAGCGAGGCAGCACCTACGGTCAGTACCTCGCCAGTATCAAAGCGTAGCCGAATAGACTGTCATAGAAATGCAAACTGTCAGCACGCACGAAGCTTCGTAGCGTGCTGATTTCGTTATATATACGAGTTCCAAAAGTAGTTCCACCTTTGGAACTTTTTAGTTCCAAGGCGGGAACTTTCGAGTTCCAAGGGAGGAACTTTCGAGTTCCAGGGCAGGAACTTTTCAGTTCCAGCGGAGGAACTTTTTAGTTCCTCCGTTGGAAACTAGCGATTTGTCTTAGGATGCCTTCGTTTTTCGTATCTTTGACCCGTCAACTAGACTACACGCCTAACAACTATGATGGACTCTATCAAGCAAATCTACAAGATCGGTCACGGACCGAGCAGTAGTCACACTATAGCTCCTATGCGAGCCTCTGAGATGTTTCTGACGCAGATCAAGGAGCTCCCCGTGGATCGTATTGAGGTGACCCTCTACGGTAGCCTCGCAGCTACGGGCAAGGGGCACATGACCGACCAAGCCATACTCTCCGTTCTCAATCACGTCTACCCAACAAGCATACTTTGGGAGCCTCGTGTGGAGCTCACTTTCCACCCCAATGGGATGAAGTTTGCCGCCTTTGATAAGGAGGGCGAGGAACTCAAAGAGTTCAAAGTCTATAGCATCGGTGGCGGAACACTTGCCAATGAGACCTTCAACGAGCAGGTCACCACGCCTGTCTACGAACTCTCCACGATGGCTGACATTATGGAGTATCTAGACAAGCGCGGGCTCTCTTACTGGGAGTACGTGGAGCGTTGCGAGGGTCCCGACATCTGGGACTACCTCGCTGAGGTATGGGAGGTGATGAAGCAGAGTGTGCAGGAAGGCTTGGCTGCCGAGGGGGTTCTGCCTGGAGGTCTGCGCCTGCGTCGCAAAGCGGCCGACACGCTGGTCAAGTCTCTGAGCTACAAGGATAGCGTCCGGACTCGTGGCATGGTCTACTCATACGCTCTGGCTGTCAGTGAGCAAAACGCTGCTGGCGGACGTGTCGTCACGGCTCCTACTTGTGGCTCTTGCGGTGTGATGCCAGCGGTACTCCTTTACCTACAGGAGACACGTAGCTTCCGTGATGAGCGCATCCTACGTGCCTTAGCTACGGCTGGACTTTTTGCCAATGTGGTGCGTACCAACGCCTCTATCAGTGGCGCTGAGGTGGGCTGTCAGGGCGAGGTTGGTGTCGCTTGCGCGATGGCTGCTGCGGCGGCTAGCCAGCTCTTCGGCGGTACGCTGCACCAGATTGAGTATGCGGCCGAGATGGGCTTGGAGCATCACCTTGGACTTACCTGCGATCCTGTCTGCGGACTGGTACAGATCCCCTGTATCGAGCGCAATGCCTTTGCGGCTAGCCGTGCGCTGGATGCGAATACTTATGCCAACTTTACCGATGGTCGTCACCGTGTGAGCTTTGACCAGGTAGTCGCAGCGATGCACCAGACGGGCAAGGATCTGCCGAGCCTTTACAAAGAGACGGCCGAGGGTGGACTAGCCATCCTCCACGAGAAGTATGGTGGCAAGATCCTCATCGAGGACTAAGCCGGCTCACACGCTGATCAGATGAATAAACAGCATCATACAGACCCGCGTACCCGTAGTATCTATCGGGTCACACTGGTCGGAGCCTTGGTCAACGTAGCACTCACGCTCATCAAGCTCGTCGTGGGCTTCTTGGGGCATAGTGCTGCTTTGATCGCTGATGCGGTACACTCGCTCTCGGACTTCTGTACCGATATCGTTGTGACGCTCTTTGTGGGCATCGCAGGCAAGCCGAGAGACACCAAATATCGCTACGGATATGGTAAGTATGAGTCGATAGCTACGCTGATCATAGCCGCCGTACTGATGGGCATCGGCATCTCTATGCTGCTCAAGAGTGGAGAGGCTATCTATCTCTTCTTTGCATCTGGGGTTGTTCCGCAACGACCTTCGCTCTGGGCGGCGATCATAGCTTTTATCTCTGTTCTATCGAAGGAGTGGCTCTTTCGCTACACCAAGGGAGTCGCTGAGCGGGTGCATAGTAACACCGTGCTGGCGAATGCGTGGCACCATCGCACGGACGCTTACTCCTCCATCGCTGTCCTCGTGGGTGTCTTGGGGGCAGCCTTGCTGGGCAATAAGTGGGCGATCCTCGACCAGGTGGCGTGTGCGGGTGTCAGTCTCTTCATCGTCTGGGCGGGTGTACAGCTTATCTCGACCCCTTGGCGTGAACTGACCGAGCATAGTCTCTCCGAGGAGGAGCAGCAGACGATCCTAGAGATCATCGAGGCTGAGTACCCGGGGCATCATCCGCACAATCTCAATACTCGTAGCTTAGGCTCTGCCATCGCTATCGAGGTGGACATCTACCTGCCTGACGAGACGCCTGTCATCCTCGCTCACGAGCGAGCTACCCACATAGAGAACAAGCTCAAGGAGCACTACGGCGAGCGCACTCACATAATAGTCCATGTGGAGCCGATAGCTATGATGAATACAGATCACGAATAGCCAAAAGGCTCCAACGAAAAGTCAATCCTCCCTTCTTATGAAAGCAACCATTCGGATCGTTAATGCACACTTCTACTCCTATATAGGGGCTCTCCCTGAGGAGCAAGTGCTGGGCAATAGATACATCGTCAACCTCACGGCAACTTACGATGCGACCAAGGCAATCCAGAGCGATGATGTCGCTGATGCGGTTAGTTATGCTGATCTCTACGACGTGATAGCGGATAAGATAGGTCACTCGCGGGACAACCTCCTCGAGTATGTCGCTGGGCAGATACTTACGGAGATCCTAGCCAATTACAAGTTGGTCGACAGCTGCGAGATAACGATCCAAAAGGCTATCCCGCCTATCGCTGGCGTCATCGAAGCTGCCAGTGTCACACTCGCTGCTAGCCGTGAAGAGTAACGATTTGTGGGGACGCTCGGCTAGTATCTAGTCGGAGGGCATCCGTTCCCGTTAAAACAACGATGCTGTAACCTTTGATACTTTGATACAACGGACGCACAGACCGTGCGTCCCTACAGCGGGTTACTCGTCTGTACGAGAGCGCTTAGCTACTTCTTTTGATCCTCTAGGCGACTCTGCAGTGCGTACATCTCGTCGCGTAGGCGTGCAGCCTCGACGAAGTTAAGCTCCTTGGCAGCAGCATACATCTGCTTGCGTACCTGCTCGATCAGGTCTGGGAGCTTGTTCTGCGTGAGATACTCAGCGACAGGCGAGGCGACAGCTATCTGATCCTCGACATAAGCTTCGGCTTGTGCCGAGGATTTTGTTGTTACATAGCCCTCCTGCGAGAGCGCATTCGTTCGCTTGCTCACCACCTGCGTCGGGGTGATGTTATGCGCTTCGTTGTAAGCTATCTGCTTAGCACGGCGACGGTTGGTCTCGTCGATGGTCGCCTGCATGCTGTCGGTGATACTATCTGCATAGAAGATAACCAGCCCATGCACATTACGAGCAGCACGTCCCGCCGTCTGCGTAAGCGAGCGGTGCGAGCGGAGGAAGCCCTCCTTGTCCGCATCAAGGATCGCCACGAGCGACACCTCGGGGAAGTCCAAACCCTCACGTAGGAGGTTGACCCCGACCAAGACATCGTAAGCCCCCTCACGCAGGCTGTCCATAATCTGTATACGCTCCAGCGTGTCCACATCGCTGTGTATGTAGGCGCACTTGATGCCCGCTCGTATGAGGTAGTCGCTCAGCTCCTCCGCCATACGCTTCGTTAGGGTCGTGACGAGCGTTCGCTCGTTGCGCTCCGTACGTATGACGATCTCCTCCATCAGGTCGTCCACCTGATGCTCCGTGGGGCGTATCTCGATAGGCGGGTCTAGCAGGCCCGTGGGACGTATCACCTGCTCGACCACCACGCCCTCGCTCATGTTGAGTTCGTAGTCAGCTGGCGTGGCGCTGACGTAGATCACTTGGTTGGTCAGATTGACAAACTCGCTAAACTCCAAGGGTCTATTGTCCAAAGCCGCTGGCAGGCGAAAGCCATACTCCACCAAGGTGGTCTTGCGCGCCTTATCTCCGCCATACATCGCTCGTATCTGCGGTATCGATACGTGGCTCTCATCGATAACTAGTAGGTAGTCATCGGGGAAGTAGTCCATTAGGCAGAAGGGGCGCTCGCCAGGCTTGCGACCATCGAAATAACGCGAGTAGTTTTCAATGCCCGAGCAGTAGCCCACCGCCTTGATCATTTCTAGATCATAAGAGACCCGCTCGTAGAGTCGCTTCGCCTCAAAGAGATGTCCCTCACGCTCCAGCTCTGCCGTGCGGTCGCCTAGATCCTTTTTGATCTCAACGATCGCGCGCTGCGTCTGTTCCTCCGTTGTTACAAAGAGGTTGGCCGGGTAGATGCGTAGGCTATCCAGCGTTCCCTGGCTCTCAGCCGAGACAGGGTCAATGATGGTGATCCGATCGATCTCGTCATCCCATAGCTCGATGCGGTAAGCAACCCCCTCGAAGGTTTCGATGGCGGGAAAGATATCGATCGTATCCCCCTTGACCCGAAAGGAGCCACTCATGAAGTCCGCCTTATTGTTGACATAGTAAGACTCCGCGAGGCGTCGCATCAGCACGTCCCGCTCGATCTGCATGCCCACCTCCAGCTTGATGATCTTATTCTCGAAGTCATTCGGATTGACCATACCGTAGATGCAGGAGACCGAGGCGACCACAATGACGTCGCGACGACCCGAGAGGAGCGAGGCGGTAGCACGTAGTCGCAGCTTGTCCAGCTCCGCATTGATCGCCATGTCCTTCTCTATATAGGTATCTGTATTGATCAGATAAGCCTCTGGCTGGTAATAGTCATAGTAAGAGACAAAGTACTCTACCGCATTGTTGGGGAAGAAAGCCTTAAACTCACTGTACAGCTGCGCCGCCAACGTCTTATTGTGGCTAATGACTAGCGTCGGGCGATCCACCTGCTGAATCACATTGGCGATCGTAAAGGTTTTGCCCGAGCCCGTCACACCGAGGAGCGTCTGATGAGGCAACCCATCAAGCACTCCCTGCGAGAGCTGAGCAATAGCCTCCGGCTGGTCGCCCGTCGGCTTATACTTTGAGGTTAGTTGGAAGGACATCGCACCTACACTCTATTATTGCAGTTAGTTTGGCTGTCCGTGCTTTTGCTTGCTCTCTAGATACTTACTATCGAGTGCCCAGGTCAGCCGAGGCTCAAGTGCGATAGCCTTGCGATACCACACCTCTGCTTGCGTCTGCTCACCAACGCCTACGTAGCACTCAGCAATCTGGATCAGGAGACTCAAGTAAAGCCACGACCCCTTTCTCTTGCCCTGCGAAACCATCGCACGCTCTGCACGAAGTAGGTAGTCGATCGCTCCCCGCTTAGCATCTCCCTTGAAGAAGAGTGGCGCAAAGTACTGCGCATTGCCCCGCTGGATCAGACCGATGGCGTTTTGCTGATCCATCTTGATCGAACGATTCATCAGGCTGATGCACTTATTTCCTACAAGCGGAGCACGTAGCCACGAAATGCCGACACGATAGCTATAGTAAGCTGATAGGTAGGCCGTCATCTCGGCGGTCTTGTAGTCACACTCTAGGAGATAGTCTACATGAGCTTTGTAACGCTTGAGATACTGCTCCGCCTCATTGTTTCTGTCCCGTAGGATGCACCCAGCGATGTATCCATACTCATACTCCACCAGCTCAGCGATACGCGCATAGCTCTTGTTAGGCTCAGCGTGCATACGGTCTACGACCCGCTTCCAACTGTTGAAGTCACGCTTCACATAAGCCTCGTAGACCTGCTGTCTGTCTGCCGTCTGTGCCCAGCTACTTCCCGCTCCCAAGAGGAGCACGAAGAGCAAAAGTCCCAATATCTGTCTCTGTCTCATACGATCTCTGTTTGTCTAATTATCAACGAAAACTATCCCACCGCACGGGATAGCTGGAGAGGACTCCCGAAGAGTCCTTTCGTCTCCTTCATATTCCCAAAGATACAAAACTCCAGCGAAGCCACAACGCCCCACAGCTCTTTGAAACAACAAGCCGTGCGTCCCTACCACGGACTATTCGTCGGAGTGGTGAGTTGACACATTATCGTCAAATGAGTCTTGTAGGATAGTCACGTGAGAAATTTCAAATTCTCACGGAGCTATTTTTTATTTTCCAGTGAGGAACGGGAAAATTCCTCGGACTTATCATTCTATTCCTCCGAAGTTTCATTTGATTCCTCCGAAGTTTTATTTGATTGCTCCGAAGTTTTTTTCTGATTGCTCCGAAGTTTAGCCCCTAAATGTCAAAAAACGATCCTTGATCGAGGGGGAATCACAAGATGAGGTAGATAACAACGGCAACGGGAAGATGCCCCTCGATCGTGTAGCGGACTCTGGAGTCGTAGTCGTAGCGCTTGTCGCCACTGTAGATGCGGTTGCTGTCCCACGTAGCAATGACTCGTGAGTCGTAATCGTAGCGCTTGTCACCGCTGTAGACACGGTTGCCGTCCCACGTAGCGAGGACTCGCGAATCGTAGTCGTAGCGCTTGTCACCGCTGTAGAGACGGGTACCGTCCCATGTGGCGATGACTCGTGAATCGTAGTCGTAGCGCTTGTCACCACTGTAGAGGCGGGTGCCGTCCCACGTGGCGATGACTCGCGAATCGTAGTCATATCGCTTGTCGCCGCTGTAGAGACGGGTGCCGTCCCACGTGGCGATGACTCGTGAGTCGTAATCGTACCGCTTGTCTCCACTGTAGATATAGGTCTGAGCGGAAAGCGTGAAGAGGCTACTAAGGAGTAGCATGATGAGTAAGAACGATCGCTTCATATGGAATGTGCTATGGTGTTGATTTTCTCGATTAGGTTATGGGCAGAGACTCTTTCTTACTATTAATCCTTTACCAGTTCATTGATCTCTGTTGTACCCTCTCCCACCCTCTTGTAAGTTCGATTGATTATTGGCAGGATTAGGATCGCTATAACCCCTACAGCAATAGTCCATAGAGTCTGTACCACATGCACAATCAGGGCAAACTGTCCCGCCTCCGCCTCGCTTACGCCAAAGGCTGTCAGCGATATAATCACCGCATAATGCCACGGGCCGACACCCGCAGGCGTAGGGATGGCGATCATCAGGGTGGAGAGGACAAATGAGGCAAAAGCAACTCGATGACCTAGATCAGCTGTGAAAGCAAAAGCGCCAAATGCTATGTAGAAGAAGTAGTAGTAAAAGAGCCACAAGAGGAGCGTGAGTACGACAAACTGACTCCATGCACGCCATCCTCTCAGTGTCGATGCAGCTTGCAGTACAGAGCGTAGTTTCTCTTTGACACGCTGCATGAAGCTACTCTTTCTGAAGCGATAGAGAACCAGTATGATGACGAGGAGCGAGACTCCTGCGATGATCCAAGCAGTGGTGTAGTCTGACGAAAAGAGACGCCCCAAGCCACCTCCGAGCGAGAGCCCCCGCGCGGCTAAGATCTGAGATATAGAGCCTGGCTGAAACAGCATCATAACAACTAGGAGCGCTAAGACTACGACTGCGTCTGAGAGGCGATCTATCAGAAGCGTGCCGACAGTTGCCGAGAGCGCATAGCCCTCTCGCTGCTTCATCTCAGTGCAGCGCCACACCTCGCCAGCACGCGGTATGACAAAGTTAACGGCATAGCTCCCGATGGTGATCAAGATCGGATTGATGGGACGTGCTGGGGGGGTGTAGAGTGGCCGCATTAAGAGGTGCCAGCGATAGCCTCGAGTGGCGTTGCCTAGGAGTCCCAAAGGCAGGGACAAGAGAAGATACTCGTAGCGCACACCATGCTGCAATAAGCGTAGCGTGTCAGCGAGCTCTAGATGGCGATAGAGGTAAAACAGTATCGCTAGGCCCATGAGGAGTGGCAAGAAGTTCTTCAACCACCATTGCCAAGAGTGTCGTGCTGTCTTCACGCTTCAAAAGTACGAAAAAGAAGTTAGAGGCTAGAGGCTAGAGGCTAGAGGTTAGGGATTAGAGGTTAGATCATTCCGATAGTCCTAACCAAGAGCCAACCGCCACCATAACAGCAAAGGTCACCTAACCCTCATAAAGAGGACTAGGTGACCTTCGTCAAGTTTGGTTGCTTAGGTTATCTCAGATTACGAATGATCTGGAGAAGTTGGTGTTTACTTCTTGATCTCTTCCTTAGCCTGATCAGCTGCCTGCTGAGCCTGGTCAGTAGCGTTCTCTACGGCCTCTGTCGTAGCCTCAGCTGCTGCGTTAGCCTGGTCTACAGCGACCTGAGCTGCATCCTCAGTAGCCTGCTGCATATCCTGAGCTGCTGCATCAAGATTCTCCTGAGCGTTCTCTAGGTTCTGCTCAGCCTGCTGAGCGTCCTGACTTTTGTTCTCCTTGTTGCAAGAAACAAGGCTTAGAGCTGCAACAGCAGCTACGAGTACAAATACCTTCTTCATATTAGCTTTAGTATAAGTGATTAGTAACTGGTGCAAAGGTACACATTATTTTTGAATGTGCAAGGGGCTGACAGTTTTGGTTAAGTCATCAAGCGTGTAATAAGCGTAGGGTATCGCTACATTGTGGCCTGTCGGCTGCACCTGATAAGCGGGAATCTCTGTGGCGCAGTAAGCGAGTGCGACGAACTCGGTGCAGTAAAGCGTGGTCGTATCCCTTAGGTCAAAGTGCGAATCAAATCCCTTGGGATACTGCCCCCCAGGGCGATGTAGTGCTATGTAGGCTCTCATCTTCTGCAATCCTAAGCTGTCTAGTGCGAGAGCTGGATAAATAGCTACCGCTTCTGACTCCATCACGAAGCTGTCTAGCGACTGACAGAAGATACCGTCAGCACCGAGTGAGCTGTCTTGGTAGGCGTGCCATACGACCCAGCGATGGTTCGTAGAGTCGTAGTCGATGATGCCGCAGTGGCTGTAGCGCTGCTCCTCGGAGGCGATCTTGCTAAAGAAGGTCGAGAGCATCCCCTCGCCACGACGCAGTATGAGACTGCCGGGGCTCAGTGTAGTCGTATCAATAGCCACCATCTCCTGCTTACGATGGTGAGCCGTACAAGCGCCTGCGCCAGATAGAGCAAGCCCCAAGAGCAGTAGGAGGAGAGACCTCGCTAGCTCTTGGGGCTTGTGATAGATAGACTTCATCTATAGATTAAGTCTAGAGAGCGTGAGCCTGAGTGGCAGTCGCCTCGGTTACTTCATAGGTATGTCAACGATCTTCCACTCGTTGTCCACTTTAGTGAGGACAACCTTTTGCTTGAGGACACTAGCACTATCAGTAGGCTCTGACGGCTGCTCAGTCGTCTCTACGTAGCAGATGATCGTGTCCTGTCGCTCCTCTGAGCTTGCGACCTTGGATGTTCGCTCTGGATTGCCCTCTTGAGAGAAAGCCTTGACACTGTCAGAGTCAAAGTAGGACATAAGATTGACATACGCCTCAGCCTGCTCCGATGCCGTGTAGGTACGAGCCTTGTCGTAGTCGCCAGCATTGAGAGCCGTGAAGAAGTCCATCGTGACCCGCTCTGCCTTTTTCGTAGGACTGGAGCAAGCAGCAAAAGCTAGCATGCTGATGAGTGCTACGCTGATTAAAGCTAATCTTTTCATAATCTATAAGGTCTAAAAGGTTAGTAGTTCCTATTTCCTTTTACAGTCTAAGAAGCTTACAGTTGCTTCTTAGGCTTGATGTGATCAAGCTTCGAGGGCTGGGTCATATGCTTGGGATCCATCACCTCGTCGAGATCCTTCTTGTCTAGGATATCGTGCTCCAGGACAAGCTCGTAGATACCCTTGCCCGTCTCAAGTGCCTCCTTGGCAATCTTGGTCGAGTTCTTGTAGCCGATGATTGGGTTGAGTGCGGTGACAATCGTGATCGATGCCTCGATCTGCTGACGGCAACGCTCCTCGTTGGGCGTGATGCCTGTGATACAACGCTCGATGAGGGTCGTGATACCACGCATCATCAGGTCAGAGCTCTCGAAGCAGCACTGAGCCATGACCGGCTCCATAGCGTTGAGCTCCATCTGAGCAGCATCGCCAGCCATCAGGACGGTCGTATCGTTACCCATCACCTTGTAGCATACTTGGCTCATCACCTCGGGGATGACGGGGTTCACCTTACCTGGCATGATGGAGGAGCCGGGCTGCATAGCGGGTACGTTGAACTCGCCAATACCAGCTCTAGGACCAGAGGATAGGAGGCGGATATCGTTGCAGATCTTATTGATCTTGACAGCGATGCGGCGTAGTGCGGATGAGTAGCCGATCATCACAGAGGTATCGCTCGTAGCACCGACGAGGTCAGCGCTCAGCTTGACGGGCCAACCGGTGATCTCTGCCAAAGCCTTAACACAAGCCTCTGCATAGCCAGGCTCTGAGGCGATACCCGTACCGATGGCGGTAGCGCCCATATTGACCGTTAGGAACTCCTCGCAAGCGCTCTTGAGCCGTGGTAGCTCATCCTCTAGGATAGAAGCGAAACCATGGAAGGTCTGTCCCAGCGTCATAGGCACAGCGTCCTGTAGCTGCGTACGACCTATCTTTAGGACATGCTTCATCTCCTCAGCCTTAGCACGGAGCGCTGCAGCGAGTTGCTCGACATGCTTGTACACCTCTAGCCCCTTGGGGTATAGTCCTAGGTGGATAGCTGTGGGGTAAGCATCATTGGTGGACTGCGAAGCATTGACACCATCATTGGGAGCAAGGAATTTGTACTCGCCAGGCTTGTGACCCATCTTCTGGAGGGCAATGTTGCAGATTACCTCGTTGGCGGCCATATTGGTCGTCGTGCCGGCACCACCCTGGATCATATCAACCTCAAAAGCATCGTGATGCTTGCCAGCGATCAGCTCCTTGCAGGCGAAGACGATAGCCTCGTACTGCTCATCGGTCAGGATGCCCTCGCTGTGGTTGGCGACAGCAGCACCCCACTTGGTGTAAGCGAGTCCCTTGATGAAGTAAGGGTACTGGCTCAGCTTGAAGTTGCTTATCTGAAAGTTTTCCATACCGCGTAGCGTCTGCACTCCATAGAGTGCGTCTGCTGGTAATTGGCGATCGCCTATCAGGTCGCCTTCCGTTCTCATTTGCTTATTAGCCGTCATGTCTATATAGTTGTATTATCTGTATTTCGCTTTGCAGGATCGTCACAGAGAGTACTTTCATCCCCGAGGGACTCTACTGTCGAGTATGGGGTGCGAGCCTAACTGTACAATCCGTTTGGCAAAGATACCTCTTTATTTTCTTATTGCGAAGCATAGATAAAAGTTTCCTCCGTTGGAACCGAAAAGTTCCTCCGCTGGAACTGAAAAGTTCCTGCCCTGGAACTCGAAAGTTCCTCCCTTGGAACTTTTTAGTTCCAAGAGGGGAACAAGTTTTGGAACTCGTATGCGCAACAGAATCAGCGTGATACGAAACGAGGAGCAAAGCACCTACGTACTCTGCTCCTCGTGGGGGAAAAATCGACAGCGCTACGATGACTACGAGACTAGCTGTAGTCGCGCTGTGCTAGGGAATGTTACTCCTTAGCGATTGGCTGTATGCGGTCTAGCTCGAAGCCATCCGCTAGCGTAGCACCCTTGGTCACCTTGCGGGTGTTGATATCGTACTGGTAGATGGTCGTAGGAGCGCCCTCCACATTGGCACCGATGCTCACCAAGTCACCATTGCGTACGACCAACTGACCGAAGTTGCCATTGCTAAAGGGGATATCCTTGATATGCTCCACCTGCTGCGTCTTGATGTTGCAGCGTAGCCAGTAGTAGATGTAGCGGTTCTTCTTGCTGCTCCATTCGGTATTGCCCTTCTCCTTGAAGTCTGGATCCTGCATGTAGAGGAGCACCTCGTCATCATTGAGCGGGAAGACGGTGATGATCTTACCACGAGGCTGTGCATAGCCGTCGAAGCTCTTGTCAGTCTCCATAGAGCCAGCGTTGACACGGAAGAGGAAGCTGCGCTGCTTCGTACCGCTCTTCTTCTTAGCATTCTCGGGGATATTGCAAGTAGCTGCAGCAAAGTAGAAGTTGCCCTTGGAGTCAAAGAAAGTCTTCTGGCTACGCGTCTCACCAAAAGAGGTAGAGCTTAGGTGCTCGCAGCGTGGATCCTTGTCGATCTTCTTCACCTGCATAGTCGCTGCATCGATGAAAGCGATGTAGATCTCACTACGCTTGGGAGGCTGTGCCATAGAGGTCTTCTTAGACTTCTCCATATAGACGTGTGGGAAGATGAGCATATTGTCAGCTTTGCGGTAGCCTAGCAGACCGCTGGAGTTAAAGAGCTCATCCTCGGCTGGCTTAGGTAGGTCGAGCTTGCCCTCAGCCACGATCGCCATTTTATTGACATCGACCTTGACCCAAGACATCTCCTGCTTGTCACCCACGGAGCTGAGCATGACGAGCGTATTGTCGTCTAGCCAAGCGTGCGAGAAGCGGCGATCCAGAATCTGTGGCATAGGGAACTCCTTGATCGTTTCAATGCCAGTGTTAGACACGCGGAACTTGCCGAAGCGACCCTCACGAGAGACGTTGTAGTAGTAGCCCTTGCGATACACTACATAGGGAGTCAGAGGAGACACTGAGGTCTCTGCCCCTTCACCCTTGATGCTGAAGACTCCCTTGGTCAGATCAGCGACACGTACAATGATGTGCGGGTCAGTGTTAGCGGTAGACTGACCAGTGGCTCCTTCTACAGGTACCCACAGGTCATAGCCTACAGTTATCTCCTTCTGAGCATTGGGCGTATCTGGGTCACACGACGTGAACAAGAGTGTGACGAGGGCGACTACGAGAGCCGCCAGTAAGCGATAAGCTTTAGTCATAATAATCTTTGTTTGGATTGTTAGTATAAGTATATCTTCTAGTTGAGGAATATGCGGAGCTTGCAGTAGAAGGCGCGTCCAGGCTTCTGTAGCATATAGTTGTCGTAGAGCGGACGGTCTAGTAGATTGCTGCTCTGCAGTGATATGGAGTAGCGGTCGTGAGCGAAGCTCCAGGTGACCCCAGCCGAGAGGTCGTAGCTGGTCGGGATAATCGCCTTGGTATCCTTACGACCGAAGGCTGCCCAGGTGAGGTAAAACCAATGGATATAACCTACTCCTGCATTAAAGTGTATAGCACTCGCCTGGATGCCAAACGGCTTGCGCCAGTTAGCTCCTAGGAGCAGATTGCCGTAAAGGAAGGGGTCGTTGGGGATCCGATAGCCATAAGTCGGATTGGGCTTACCGTAAATGTTAGTACGCGTGCGGTCACGCTCATCGGTATAAGTGCCATTGAGCGTGAGGTCCAGGAGGTTGGCGTAGTTATACTTGACCTCCATCTCGCCACCGAGGACGAGCGACGAGCCGACATTGTCGTACTGGCTCTCGACATCACCTAGCACCACACGATGAATGTAGTTGGAGACGTTGCGATAGAAGGCGGTCGCCTCGTAATTGAGGAAGTGCAGGTCGCCCCATTGCGCCTGACCGTAGAGCGTTAAGTTTAGATTGTAAGCTTGCTCGGGATGGAGCTTGAAGTTAGGGTAGATGTTGGCGCCATTACCCATCAGCTCGCGGGCTGTCGGCAGGCGGGTGGCACGCTCGAACGAACCCTTGATCGCCAGCTCGTCAGCGATCGTGTAGCGTAGTCCTAGCCCGTAGCCCACTTGGTTTTTCGTTTGCTGTGCAGGTACCCTATCAGAGCCCGTCAGCCAGTACATATCAGCCTGCTCGATGGCAACGTGGTAGAGGTAGTCCTTGACAAAGGCCATCCCACGCAAGCGACCATTGAGGAGTGTCATTCCATACGAAAGCCCCATGATATGCCTTCCCATACGATCTCTCGAAGCCTCAAAGTTAGGATCGTAAGTGTCGTACCGCTCATTGGCTGTGGCGGTCATCTGATAGTTAAGGTTGAGATTTCCGCCCCAGGGGAGCGCGTAGGCGAGGTTAGCACGGGTCGTCCAGGTCGGGCGCACCGTGTGGCGTATCATACGTGTGCGGCGCATCACCTCGCTATAATGTGTCTCTACGAAGGTACCGTCCCAGCTGTACTTACGATAGGCGGTATCTGTGATCATGATATGGTTACGAGCGAAGGAAGCATCTATCGTAGCAGAAAGCCCTGGGGTGAAGAGATTGCGCTTCGCATAGTGTGCCGAGAAGCTCAAATCGTCACGATCTCGCATCGCCTCACCGATGACTAGTGTCTGGCGAAAGCCGGTCTGTATCTCGCTCGCGCTCTTTGTATAGCCTATCCCGAGCAGTGCAGCGTCTGCCCAAGGCTTCTTGGTCACGCCCAGCTGCAGTCGTCCTAAGAGCGACTGGTAACCATCGTGAAAGCGTCGGAAGTCTCGTCGCTCGTACTCTTGCGTCTCTCCGTTCCACACCTCGACGCCACGCATGATGTAGTCATTCTTCGAATACTGATAGCGTAGCGTAGGGCGCACTGTAAAACCACTCCGCTGCTCCCTATACTGCCCCGCTAAATCTAGGGCAAAGGTGTGAAAGGAGCCTCCCCGTAGCGAACAGTCCAGATAGCTCTCCCCGCGGCTGTTGGTCACGATGTTGACCGCACCACCGAGGGCGTCCATACCGAGCTCAGGCGGCACCACCCCTTTATAAATTTCGACACGATCGATGAGGTTAACCGGCAATGTAGCGAGCGAAGCCCCCTCGCCCATCGAGGAGAGCGGCACACCATTGATAAAGTAGCGCACGGCATGCCCCGACATACCATTGATCGATAGCTCATTGCTAGACCCTACCCCACCAGACTCTCGAAGCCGTACGCCCGAACTCTGAGCGACCAACTCGTTGAGACTACCCATCGAGGCGATTAGCGGCTTGACATCTAGGCTAATCGCTGAGAGCGTCTGCTGCTGCATGATACGTCTATGCGTGGGCGCTACGACGATCACCTCGCCAAGGCTCTTGTAGTCTATCGTGTCACGACGGTGACTGAGCGTATCCCGCTGCGCAGTGAGCGGGAGCACACAGCTAGCTAGTAGCAGGAATAGGTAAAAGTAGCTACGTCTCATCGGCTTACTGAGCTATGGAGTCAGACTTGTGTAGCTTCTCCCCCGTCTCCTCGTAGATAGCTTTTTTGTCCATGATAGAGAGACGGTGATGTGTCATAAAGAAGTCAACCTTTCTTAGGATCATCTCCTGCACCTCTTGCAATTCGCCAAGACCACGCACCACGCTCTCGACCTGATAGCCGAGTGCCTCTAGCTTGGGTTGCCACTCTTGGAGCATATCCTCCTTGGCATGCTCGCCAGCCACTATCATCAGCGGCTGCAGAGAGACTCGCTTAAGCCCTGTAGCACGTAGACGCTCCAAAGCCTCCTCGTAGTAAGGATAGCCCTCCACACAGCCCACGATCACCTGACCATAGCCGTGGTTCTGCAAGTAGTGATCTAGCATCGCATACTGAGCCGTGGCACTGTCGTAAGTGCCGTGCCCTACCCATAGGTAAGCCACCTCAGGATCGAGATGAGCCGTCATGATAGAGACTAGCTCCTTGTAGTCGCTCTCGTAGAAGAGTAGCGGTGTCACCAGCCTAACCTTCTTAAAGAGTTGCTGCTGGTGAGCCACCTCATAGGATAGCGACTCCATCTCTACCCCATCGACGATCGTCGTCGAGACCACCAGCAGATGAGTAAAGCCCTCTTGCGCTAACTTCTTAAGAGCTTCACCAGGCGTGGGAATTTCGACACCTCGCGCTGCCAGACGCTTACGCACGATACGCGAGCTGTATGCTTGACGCAGCTCTAGATCGGGATAGGCGGCAGCTATGCGCTCATTGATAGCATCGAGCGTGACCCGACGAGTGTCGTCATGGGTCGTGCCAAAGTGAACTACGAGGATAGCCCCCTTGTCGTTAGGAGCCATACCTGCAAAGAGCGAGTCAGTCTCAAAGATCTTATTGCCCGCCTGTAGCGACAGCCCGCCGAGGAGTGCAGTCATATATAATAGGAGTATACGATAGATTCGTTGCGTCATACGGTTGTTGCTTTTATTCGCTAGGTCAAATCCAATCTAGAAGCCCATCAGCATAGCTTGAAGCATAGCACCGCGACAGCCCCACGCACACAAGCGCAGTGCCCCCTGAGAGATATGCATCTGATCGATTGACATAGCATTAAGGTACACTTGCCACCGAGCGTACACAGTTATATACTAAGTTACGAGTAGTGGCAGGTCTCCTGACTTACCCCAGCCTAACACCGCCTTCCCACCTGACCTCCGTCAGACAGTGGCTTGTATTCATCTTGTGCTAGGCTCTGTGAAATAGGGGGATCACAGTAGCGGGCACTGTACCAGATTCTCACTGGACTTCCCTCTTGCATCGCTCTACCAACGAGCAGATGCACCACCACTCAAGAATGTTATTCGCAAAGGTACGAAAAGTTAAGGAGAGGGGGTAGAGCTTTTTTCTAGTAGCACTAGTATTCCTAGTGGCACTAGTGCCTCTAGCTAACGGTCAATCGCTACAACAGTTGCGCCAGGAGCTCATCGGTAAGGGCTAAGTGCGTGTAGGTGGCATAGCAGCGACCCGTATGCCACAAGGCTGTCGCCACGGGATCGCCCCATGCGTTGTACTGCTGCGCCACCGAGGGGAGCGGATCGAGGATGCGGGAGTAGTGAAACTCGTGTCCACGCACCGCCACACCTGCTATCTCGAGCTGTCGGTAGCCAAGCGCTAACCTGCGCTGCTGCATCGTGGCGGTCTGCCGTAGCGCACCCACGAGCGGAAAGCTGGTCCCCTTCTCGTCGACAATCGCCTCGCAGAGGAGGAGCATGCCCCCGCCCTCGGCAAGCATAGCACCGCCACGACGAATGTATTCGCGGAGGCTGTCAAGCATTGACTTATTGGCTGAAAGTTGCTCTAGATGTAGCTCGGGGTAGCCACCCGGCAGATAGACGAAGTCACTCGGTGGCAGTGAACTGTCAGAGAGCGGACTGAAATAAGTCACCTCGCCCCACTGCTCTAGCTGGCGCACATTCTCTTGATAGAGGAAGTTGAAGGCGTCGTCACGAGCCACCGCTATGCGACGAGGGGCTGACGAAGAGTGTTTTTGCAGCAAAGAGGCTTCGTGGGGCTGCGCCTTTCGCTCTGAGGAGATAGCTAGGAGGCGGTCAATGTCTAGATGTTGCTCTAGGAGATCAGCCACCTGATCGGCATAGCGATCTATCTGCGCCAAGTCGTCAACGTCTAGTCCTAAGTAGCGACTGGGGATAGCGATGTCGTCGACACGAGGCAGCGACCCCAGTACTGGCACGCCCGCATCTGTGGCAGCCTGCGTGAGATAGGTCAGATGACGCTCTGAGGAGACTTTATTAAAGATGACTCCCGCTATCTTGATCCGGGGGTCAAAGTGCTGCAACCCGTAGAGCAGCGGAGCCACTGTGTAAGCCATCGAGCGCGGCGTCACGACCAGCACGACGGGCAGGTCTAGGAGCCGAGCAATATCGGCTGCGGAGCCTTTGTCCCGATCATAACCGTCGAAGAGACCCATCACACCCTCCACGATGACCGCCTGAGCGTCCTGACTATAATGGTGGTAGAGCGCCTGTACCCGCTCGGCACCGTACATAAAGAGGTCTAGATTGACCGCCGGGCGACCTGTTGCCACGCTGTGTAGCTTAGGGTCTACGTAATCGGGACCGCACTTGAAGGCTTGAGTGGCTATACCACGGCGTGTGTAAGCACGAAGCAGACCCATGGTGAGCGTGCTTTTGCCACTCTCAGAGAGGGGTGCTGCTATGAGGAGGGAGGGAAGTGATGCCATAAGTGATTGACTAAAGTTGTGAGTCGGGAATGAGGAGTACCTCCAGCTGAGCTGAGGGAACGAGGGGTTTGCAGACCTGATAGCAGTGATCGATGATGCTTCGGTAGAGCGGGTGCGTGCCGTCGGGGAAGATCTGCCACAGTTCGCGGGCTAGGGTCATCTCGCTGATCTGTTGCTTCTGTGCTTCGCTCGCTCCAGAGGCAGAAGCAAGAGCGGTGATGAAAGCTTTGTCCATCACCACCTTCTTGCTATGTGTGTCCAGTTCGCCAGCCGCCAGTTTGACCGCTTTGCCGATCATGATGCCGAGGGTGATCTGCGGGAAACCCAGTTCGTTGGCGAGGCTAAGCGTCTCACCGATAAAGTTGCCATACTGAACGAAAGCATTGGCGGGAAGGTCGGGGAAGCATCCCTTGAGGTACCGCTCGCTACGTCCGCCAGAGTTGAGTACGAGATGATTGCCGTAGACCGACTTGCTCACCTCCAGCTCACGACGTATCGACTCAACAAAGGCCTCGCTCGAATAGGGACGTACGACCCCTGTAGTGCCGAGGATGGAGATGCCATCTAGGATGCCTAGCCGTGGATTGAAGGTGCTCTGAGCGAGCCGGCGCCCCTCGGGGACGGAGATGGTTAGGTCGATGCCTACTTGGGAGAGGTCGACCAAAGCACCGAGTGCTTGGCGCATCATCTGACGCGGTACTGGATTGACGGCAGGCTCACCGATGTCTAGCCCGATGCCAGGTAGGGTAACGCGCCCTACCCCTTCGCCCTGGAGGAAGGTCACCCCGCTATGAGCCTGCGTGAGCGACAAGTCAGCGACAATCTCTGCACCGTCGGTTACGTCGGGGTCGCTACCCGCATCCTTGATGGCAACCGCTCGAGCGCCTTGCGCTGTTAGTTCGGCTTGCTGAATGGGAAAAGGAATCCGCTCACCCTGAGGGAGGGTCACTGTCACCTCGCTGTAAGACTCTTCGTTGAGCAGTGTGAGCAGTGCGGCCGTTGCGGCAGCTGTGGCGGTGGTGCCAGTCGTCAAACCGATACGCTGAGGAAAGAAGTCGCTCCCCAGCAATCTCTCTATGGAGCGGCGGAGCCCTACGGGTCCTTCGACGGTAACGGTGGCAGGATAAGGGATCTGAGGTCTTCGGATGACCAGAACGGTGATGCCGAGTGCGAGAGCTTCCTCCACTTTTGCAGCAAAGCCACTCGTGTCGCCACTCTCCTTGAGCAGGATCATGTCTGGTCGTAGCGTGGCAAAGAGTTCTCGGTCACACTGCTCCTTGTCATAGTAGACCAGCCGCTCTGGCGGGAAGTTGCTCTGGCGTAGTCGCTCCTCGGTCTCTGCGATGGGCATCACCCGAAGGTAGGTCTCGTGCTTCGTCCAGTAGGCTCTCAGTCGCTCGATTGAGTTAACACCCGTCAGGGCCAGTAGTCGCTGGGGGTGATGCTCGAGGAGATACGTCAGCGCAGCGTCAAAGGAGTCTAGCGTCACAACCGAAGCAGGCAGTACTGGAAAGGTGCGCTCGTACCGTATCACAGGGAGCCGCAGGCGAGCTATGCAATCGGCTACGCTCTGGTGAACGCCCATAGCGAAGGGGTGCGCCGCATCTACGATGAGTGCGATCTCCCGCTCCGTGCAAAAGTGCGCCATCTCCTCACCATTCATACCGCCCTCTAGGCGTATCCCGTGGTGCATCGAGAGCTCTTGTGAAGCGCCTCGTGTGGAGTAGTAAAAAGGCTTGCCCGCCTCCTCACATACCTCAAGCGCTTTGCGCCCTTCTGTGGTTCCTCCGATGATTAGGATCATACCTTTGAGGCGTGAATGGAGAAGTGTAGTGTATCGGGGTCGAAGTCGATCCCCTTTGCTGCGAAGTAGCTCGGCAAGGTACCGTCACTGGCGAGCGTCCTCGGCGGACCCATGTGTAGCACGTGGTCATCATCGAGGAGCCACACCTGATCGGCTATCTGGAGAGCCAGTTCTAGATCGTGCGTGGAGAGGAAGATCGTCTTGTGCGTCTCACGAGATAAGCGAAGGAGGAGCTGAAGCATCTCCACCTTCGAGGGGAAGTCCAGGAAGGCGGTCGGCTCATCTAGTAGTATGATGGGTGTCTCCTGAGCTAATGCCTTGGCGATCATTACCTTCTGGCGCTCGCCGTCACTGAGCGAGTCGATCATTCGCTTGGCTAGTGGTTGGATGCCGACTAACCCTATCGCCTCGTTAACCGCCTGACGGTTGCTCTCGTCCATCTGTCCCCAGAAGCCCGTATAGAGACTACGTCCCAGGGCGATCATCTCGTAGGCAGTCGTATTGCTCATGATCAGTCGCTCCGTTAGCACGACGCTGATACGGCGCGCCAGCTCTTTGGCACTGTATTGCTGTATCTCCTTGCCTTCGACCAGTAGCGCACCGCCCAACTTCGGCTGAAAAGCGGCGATCGTCCTGAGCAGCGTCGACTTGCCCACACCATTTGACCCGATGAGGCAAGTGAGCTGTCCCGACCAGATGGTGGCATTGAGCTGGCTCGCTACGACACGAGTATGCTTCATCTGGTGATACCCTATCGATAGGTCACAAAGCTCTATCGTTGCGTGGCTAGTCATACGATTATAGTTGCTCTCTACGTCGTTTGTCAAATAGTACCCAGATCACAATCGGAGCACCGATGAGCGCCGTCACCGAGTTGATCGGTAGCGCGCCCTCCATGCCTGGCATGCGGGCGATTAGGTTGCAGCAGAGTGCTAGGAGTGCCCCGACGAGCGTCACTGCAGGTACCAGTATGATGTGATTGGAGGTGGCAAAGATGGTGCGACAGAGATGCGGCACCGCCAGTCCGATGAAGACGATCGGGCCACAGTATGCGGTCACAATAGCGGTCAGGAGACAGGCTGAAAAGATGACCAGATGGCGCGCCCGTCCGTAGTTCAACCCGAGGCTGCGGGCGTAGTTCTCCCCGAGGAGCATCAGGTTCAGTACTTTGATCAGCAAGAAGGAGAGCGGTATCAGCACCAGCATGATGACGACAAAGGTGGTTACCTGATCGCCACTCACCTTAGCAAAGCTCCCCAAGCCCCAGATGACATAGCTACGCACATCCTCATCGTTGCTAAAGAACTTCAACACGCCGATGATCGCATTCGCTATGTAGCCGATCATCACACCCATGATCAGTAGCACCACATTGCCACGGACGCGCTGCGCCATCGTCATGATGATCGACATCACGAGGAGCGCCCCGAGGAGTGCTGCCACAGAGACCGCCATCTCCCCCACGAAGCCCATCCGCACGAGCGCCTTCTGGCTAATGCTCCCCGAGAGCAGGATAAAGGTCGCCACGCCTAGGCTAGCTCCCGAACTAATACCTAGCTCCGAAGGACCCGCCAGCGGATTGCGAAAGACCGTCTGCATCTGCAGACCACTGATCGACAGCCCCGCACCCGCCACCAGCGCTGTAATCGTCTGCGGGTAGCGACTCTTCCAGATAATGTTGCGCCATATCTCATTACCCTCACCATCACGCCCGAAGAGTATGCGCACCACCTCATCAAAGGGGATAGCGATCGTCCCCAGCGACAAGTTGAGTACGAAAAACACTACGATGAGAAGTGCTATAACTGTAAAGGCTATAACTGGACGTCGCATAGCTCCCCCTTAGCGGGTTAATATGGAATAAAAGACCGGCTCGTGGTCTGGTAACAGCTGCGGGTGAAAGGCGTGAATCAGATCCGCCAAGACCACCTCAGGCTCTACCGGTGAAAGCTCGTAGAAAGGTCTCTCCCGTAGATTGCAGTACAGTACCCGCTTGTCCCGATAAGCTTTGAAGTCTCGGTAGCGAGCATCCGTCTTGCCCAGCACGTCGTAGGAGAAGGCTCCGTCGTAGCTATTCGCAATGCGCCAGTAGTCCGCATCGGCTGCCTGAGCATAGACTGTCTCAAAGTCAACGTAGAAGCCTCCCGACTCCTTATCGTCTGCCATAAAGTAGTCCGCGCCAGCATCCTCAAAGAGGTGAGCCAAATAGCTAGCGCCACCTACCACATACCAGTTGCCACCGTGCAGCTCGCCGCTAAGCACCTTCGGGCGTGTCAGGTCGTCCGTGATTAATGCTTGTAGCTCGTGGTAGCGCTGCTCTATGTTGGTAAAGAGCGTCTCCGCATGCTCCTCCATGCCCAGCAGGAGCGCCGTAAACTTAATCCACTCAGCCTGCCCCAGAGGCGAAGTCTCCTTGTACCCTAGGAAGGTTATCAGCGGTATATCCAGCTGCTTGATCACATCATAGCCACCCCGCTTGAAGGGACTCACCAAGATGATGTCTGGTTGCAGTGTCATAATCAGCTCACTGTCGAAGTTGCCCTCGATGCCGATTCGCTTAGCCTCACCCGAAGCCAGTCGTGACTGCATCTCTTCGTTGAAAAGGAAGCGCGTACTCGGCATACCCACGACCCGATCCACCGCATCGAGCTTGATAAAGTTAGAGAGCTGTAGCGTCGTCATCACAATAACTCGACGCACTGGAGTCTCTATCATGGTAAAGCCCTCAGGCACCTCAGCTGCCAGCTCCTGTGCTTGCTCACGAGGCACCAAAGCGTAGCGATACACTTCGCTACTGTCATGCGTAGGATCTGAAATGGTGACCAGCGTCACCGCACCCGCATGCTCGATCTGTAGTCCCTCGGCATAGCGTATCATGGCAGTGCTATCGACCTCTGCGTTCTCCGTAGTTCCCTGGTCAGAGTGTCCCTTGCCACAAGAGATCAGCAGCAAGGAGAGCGCCAAGCAGCTCAGCAAATATCTCACACAGCGTAATGTATCCATCTTCTTATCGATCTGTTGCACTGCAAAGATACAGAAACGATTCGTCCTAGCTCTAAGGTCACACCACCTAGACTTCGCAAATCTCATAACAAGTCTGCTCAACGTACTGATGTGTAACGATATGCCATCTAACTTCTCATCTCTATTCCTCTAATTTCTAACTTGTAAATCCCATTTCGTCGAGAGAAAATCAGAAAAGTCTGGGAATTGCCAAGAAAGTTACAGTCCAAAGTAAGGATTTGCTCCATTCGCCCTGCGTTGTAGCATTATTGTAATCGCTATGTGCGCTATAAATCGTACATTTGCAACAAATCACATGCAACCTATGCCTGAAGAGAGCTTTCATCCACAGCAGGTCGACATAGCAGCTATCCTCAATCGACGACGCAAGAAGCCATTACCGGCCTTCGTGACTAGTGGCGTGGCTCGGTTGATCCACCAGCGTGAGATCAACGATGTGCTACGTCGCTACGGGCACCTTGAGGGGGTAGACTTTATGGATGCCCTAATCCAGGAGTTTCGCATTGACCTGACGCTCATCGGTGCCGAGCACCTGCCCGCAGATCCTCGCGCACTCTTTATCAGCAATCACCCGCTGGGAGGGCTAGACGGGATCTGTCTGACTCACCTCATAGCTAGTCACTATCACTCTGATATCCGCTACATCGTCAACGATCTCCTGCTCAACCTCAAGCCGCTTGCCAATATCTTCGTACCAGTCAATAAGTATGGAGCGCAGGCGCGAACCTCTATTCAGAAGATGCACGAAGCGCTGGAGAGCGACCTGCCCGTGATCACCTTCCCCGCAGGACTCTGCTCACGCCTTATTAAAGGGCAGATACAGGACCCGCTCTGGCGACCCAGCTTTATCAAGCAAGCAAGACAGTTTGAGCGTCCCATCGTGCCGCTCTTCTTCCACGGGCGCAACTCGATGAAGTTTTACCGTATAGAGCAGCTGAGGAAAGCGCTCGGCATACGCTTTAACATAGGCACGGCATTGCTACCACATGAAATGTTTGCGGCACAGGGTAGCTCCTTTACCGTAGTGGTCGGAGATCCGATCCCTTACGAAACGCTCAGAGACATCAAGCCTAGCGACTTACCACAGCAGGTAGAGCTCATCAGGCAGCAAGTATACCAATTGAAAGACCAACTATCCAAATGAGTGCTACAGAGCAACCCATCATAGCGCCGATAGATCGGCAATTGATCCGACAGGAGCTGACACCAAAGCTCTTCGTCCGTAAGACCAATAAGAGTAATAACGAGATCTACGCCTTTCGAGCTGCGCAAGCACCACACACGATGCGTGAGGTGGGACGTCTGCGCGAGGAGAGCTTTCGTGCTGGCGGTGGCGGCACGGGGCTAGAGTGCGATGTAGATAAGTATGATCTGATGGACGATGGCTATGTACAGCTCATCGTCTGGAACCCTGAGCTCGAGAAGATCATGGGTGGCTACCGATACATCCTCGGCGAAGCGGTGCTACGTCATCAGGAGCAGACGGACGCACTGGCAACGTCGCACATGTTTAGCTTCAGCGAGGAGTTCGTTCGCGACTACCTCCCCTATACGATC
Organism: uncultured Porphyromonas sp.; assembly: GCA_900538385.1. Taxonomy (GTDB): domain Bacteria; phylum Bacteroidota; class Bacteroidia; order Bacteroidales; family Porphyromonadaceae; genus Porphyromonas. The sequence continues at coordinate 18,737 of UWSO01000014.1, read as the reverse complement.
GAGCTGGGACGATCATTCGTCAGCCACGAGTTTCAGACGACACGGGCGGGGCTTATGTCCTCCATCTATACGCTCGACAATCTGTGGGACGGGCTCGGAGCCTTGACGGTGATCTATCCTGAGATCAAGTACTTCTTTGGCAAGGTGACCATGTACAAGACTTACAATAAGTACTGTCGCAACTTGATCCTGAAGTTTATGGAGATCTACTTCGGAGACAAAGATCAGCTGGTGGTTCCGATGACCCCGGTCGAGGTGGACATAGATCCTGAGGAGATAGATCGTCTTTTTGTCAAGAACGACCTCAAGAGCGACTACCGCACGCTCAAGGCGGAGGTGCGCAAGCACAATATCAACATCCCCCCGCTCTTTAATGCTTACATGGCACTCACCCCGAAGATCCGCATCTTTGGCACTGCGATCAATGACGAGTTCGGAGATGTCGAGGAGACAGGACTACTGACCCCTATTGCGGACATTATCCCCGAGAAGAAAGAACGTCACATAGACACCTACCAGCACACCCGTAAGGCTTAAGCTCTGTCTTATGGCTCTCGCTAATGAGCTTGGTGCCGCTGGCGAAAAGGCCGCTCAGCGTTACCTCCTCTCTCGAGGAATACGTATCCTTGAGATCAACTGGCGTGACCCGCTTTGCGAGATCGACATCATAGCATCTGACGGGCGGCACCTACTGATCGTCGAGGTGAAGAGCCGTATGGAGTACACCGCTACGACACCACTAGACGCCATCAATGTGGCGAAAGCACATCAGATGATGCTCGGTGGTATGCGCTATGCACAGCGGCTGCACATCGATCTGCCGATACGCTACGATGTCGTCGAGGCACTCTACTGCCCTGCGAGCGATGTTTTTGAAATGAAGTACCACAAGGGTTACTTCTCCGCCGAGGAGATCGCCCTCCAGGAGGCACTTCCCCACGGTTCCATTCAGCCCTAACAGCGGACTATTCGTAAGATTTACAGAATCCAAAAAGTAAAGAGAAGAGCCCTACGTATCATATGGATACGTAGGGCTCTTCTCTTATTTGTTGCTGCTAGACAGCTAGAGCTAGCGCGCAGTGTCTAGAACTTTGTGTCTAGAGCTTATCGAATAGACTCGTAGGGGGATTACATCATTCCGCCCATGCCTGCAGCTCCTGCCATAGCAGCGGGATCGGGCTTGTCCTCCTTGATGTCGGCGATGACGCACTCAGTCGTGAGGAACATGCCAGCGATAGAAGCTGCATTCTCCAGAGCCACACGCGTTACCTTAGCGGGGTCGATGACACCATGCTTCATCAGATCCTCAAAGCTGTCGGTACGTGCATTGTATCCGAAGGCACCCTTGCCGTCACGGACGCGCTGTACGACTACGGCGCCCTCCTTAGCAGCGTTAGATACGATCTGACGAAGTGGCTCCTCGATAGCACGCTTGACGATCTCGATACCTGTGCGCTCATCGTCGGTCTCGCCCTTAAGCTTCTCGACAGAAGAGATAGCGCGGATGTAAGCGGTACCACCTCCTGGTACGGTACCCTCCTCAATCGCAGCACGTGTAGCGCTGAGCGCATCCTCGACACGATCCTTCTTCTCCTTCATCTCGACCTCGCTGCCAGCACCTACATAGAGGACGGCAACACCGCCCGAGAGCTTAGCGAGACGCTCCTGGAGCTTCTCACGATCGTAGTCGCTCTTCGTATTCTCGATCTGATGACGGATCTGGTTAGCACGCTCTGCTATATCCTCCTTGCTTCCGTTGCCATTGACGATAGTAGTCTTGTTCTTGATCACTGTAACCGTCTCAGCGCTACCGAGCATATCTAGTGAAGTGTTTTCCAGTGTCAAGCCCGTATCCTCGCTAATGACAGTACCACCCGTGAGGATAGCCATATCACGTAGTATCTCCTTGCGGCGATCGCCAAAGCCTGGAGCCTTGACACCACAGATCTTGAGACCAGCACGTAGTCTGTTAAGGACGAGCGTCGTAAGTGCCTCGCTCTCGATATCCTCAGCAATGATCAGCAACGAGCGACCTTGCTGGAGTACCTTCTCTAGGAGCGGTAGCAGATCCTTGATGGTAGAGAGCTTCTTCTCGTAGAAGAGGATATAAGGCTTCTCCATACGGCACTCCATCTTCTCAGGATCAGTGACGAAGTAGGGAGAGATATAGCCGTTGTCAAACTGCATACCCTCGACAATGTCTACCGTCGTGTCGATACCCTTGGCCTCCTCGACGGTGATGACACCCTCCTTCTTGACCTTCTCCATAGCCTGAGCGATCAGCTGACCGATCTCCTCATCGCCATTAGCAGAGATAGTAGCCACATGAGCGATCTGCTCTAGGTCGTCACCCACCTCCTTAGCTTGCTTGCGGATGCTCTCGACGACAGCCTTGACAGCCTTGTCGATACCACGCTTTACCTCCATAGGATTAGCACCAGAGGTGATGTTCTTGAGCCCTACGTTGATGATGCTCTGAGCAAGTACCGTAGCGGTAGTCGTACCATCACCAGCATCCTCATTGGTCTTAGATGCCACCTCACGTACGAGCTGGGCACCCATATTTTCAAATTCGTTTTCTAGCTCGATCTCCTTAGCAACCGTCACTCCATCCTTAGTAATGTGTGGAGCACCATAGCTACGAGAGAGGATCACGTTACGACCCTTCGGGCCAAGTGTCACCTTTACAGCGTCTGATAGCTGGTCTACGCCACGCTTGAGGAGGTCACGAGCCTCTATGTCAAACTTAATTTCCTTTGCCATAATTGTATCTGTCTATTTACTTGATTCTTGATTAGGATAAGACGGAGTGGACTAGAGCGTAGCGAGTACGTCGCTCTGCTTCATGATCATGAGCTTCTCGCCCTCGATCTCTATCTCCGTGCCGGCATACTTTCCGTATAGCACCTTGTCCCCCACCTTGAGGACCATTGCCTCATCTTTCGTACCCTTGCCCACAGCGAGTACCTCGCCCTTGAGGGGCTTCTCCTTTGCTGAGTCTGGGATGATGATACCACCTTGTGTCTTCTCCTCTGCAGTAGCGGGCTTGATCAGCACGCGATCTGCCAATGGTTTGATTGTCATAGTTTATCTTGGTTATATATTAATGTCTCACTTGCCGCGCCCCCATCTATGCAGGAGGCACGCATTAGGACTAGAGCAAATAATGTGCCAAAAGAGAGAAAGCTCCTCTTGACAAAAGTATCGTGACAGAATAGCACGCCACACATCCACGATTAGCCCGTCACACCTTGATGGCATAGCATCATCGTCACACGTCTCAGATCACTCTGATCGCTCCGACACCTCCGATCACTCCGATAGCTCCTCCTCTCTAACCTCTAATTTCTAACATCTAGCCTCTAAATCCCCCGATCTCCACGTAGGAATTTCCAAATCCCCACGTGGGCGAGAAAAAATTCTTCGGAAGAATCAAATGATACTTCGGAAGAATGAAACGATACTTCGGAGGAAATGAATCACGCCCACGTGGAAAATAAAAAATAGCCACGTGGATATTTGAAATTCTCCACGTGGCTATCGTACCAAAGTCGATTATCGACTATTTATGCCGTCCGATCAAATTCGGATAGATTATAGCGAGATCTTAAGTGAGGCGGAGCTACCCTGCGCATTGACCGCTAGGACGATATAGTCGCCCAGAGGCAGCATGTGACGTAGGGGATTCATGTCTAGCTGCGTCGTCTGCGCACTCTGATAAAGCAGCTCTCCCTGCACGTTGAAGAGGTAGATGCAACTAGGCTCAGCGACGTGGAGTAGCTCTCCGTCAAATCTCAAGCTCTGCTCCATGGCACCACATACGGGTGCAATGGGTAAGATGCTCTGCCCAAAGCGGAAGTAGCTGTTGCGATAAGTCTTGGAGGCATCGTTTGGATAGCCCAAGAGCGTCACCGTCTTGCCATCCATACTCACCTCAGGCCAGCCTGTATGGACGGTAAGCTCACCCGATACGGGGTCTGGTATGGAGTAGATGGCGGAGAAGTCTTGCTGCGTCTCGCCCTTGACCCACTCTAGGAGTGTGAGCGTCTTCTGGTCAAGAGTGTAGACGAAAGCATCCCAGTAGCGACTACCACCTACAGGTTCAGCGTAGAGGAGGTCACGCTGCTCTCCTAAAAGGTCGCGAGGGTTGACCTCTTCAGAGACCTCTTCGGGATAATTGGTAAGCTCAGCTTTACCACTCTTCAGGTCTACAGAGAGACACTTGACCGCCTTAGTAAAGCGGAAACCCTCGTCATCGACACCTTTTTCGATTATGGTCACTAGAGCATAGCGCCCTTTGCCTCCTACTGCGAGGGAGTACTGCTTCATAGATAGATTGCGAGAGAAAAGGTCAAAGAGTCGGTAGTACTCGTCATACGCCTTATTGTAAGCGTCCTCCTGCTCTTGTAGCTTCTGCGCGTCGTAATTAGGATCCTCTGGATCTGTGGGCACAGTCACATAGTCGTCATACTCGGGGTATGGAGGCACTGTGATGGTGTGGTCAAAGAGCACATCATCTGCAGGGAACTGTATACCATAGGTACCATCAGCCTTTCTTTGGTAGGTCATGACAGTGGCTAGATTACCACTCTCCTCAACTAGAAAGCCTACTAGTGTAGCACCATCTTCGCTTACATATATCAGTCTAAACTGCTGAGGAGTAGTGCCTAGTGGATCCTTGTCGGGAACTGGGAGCGTGCTTACCTTATAGCTCTTGCCATCAGCACTGCGCTCTCCGATAACTGGTATAGACTCCCAGCCAGAGTCGAGGATCGTACCGCAAAAGTACTTAGCATCACTGGTCAAGTGCCAGAGTGTGAAGTAGGGGTGATCGGGGTCAGGCGATGTGACGAATATACTATGTTCTCCATTCGTCGAATCTAGAGGTACTAGTACAACCCCATTAGATAGTCCAGACTGCTCGCCAGCCTCTGCGGTCTGCAGGAGAGACCAGCCGTCAGAAGATATACCGACGATCTCGCAGGTAGTCTTCTCGTCGCCATAGATGGCGTACTTGTTTGTCTTAGTGTCGAAAGCGAATCCACGACCGCTAAGAGCACCATAAAGATAGCGACCATCGCTACTAGAGCCTAGCAGCGCCATGCTAGATAGTTCGTCGGGTAGATCTGTCGGTTTAGTCTCAATAGTCAACCCCTGTGCACAGGTCATGGTCACACAGGATAGCCATGTGAGGACAAAAAAGAGTAGCTGTGTTCGTTTCATAGTAAGTCCTATTGCTAAAAGTGAATATTCTACAGCAAAGTTAGTCTATGGATTTGAAATATGCAACGGGAGAGTATCGTCTAGACTCCGCAAAGCTAACGATCAGTGCTAGATGCCGGGCCAAAGGGAGAGGTCGTCCGTGGGATGCGCTGCCTCGACGCGGTTCTCGATATTGTCGGGCAGGTTATGAAAGAAGTCTAGGCCGGTACGCTCCTCTAGCTTGTCGATAGAGATAGCGATCGTGCGCGGACGGGCGACCTGAGCTGGATTGTTGTGATCGGTCCAGAAGGCGATCGCCTGATAGTGATCACCTCGCTGCGCCAGGATAGCCATCCAGTAGTAGCGCGGCACGGTGATGCCACCCACGGTGACACCGATGGTCTCACCCTCTCGCAGGGTACCACCCTTGACCACATAGAGCTTGTCACGCAGACGACTATTACGCGCCCAGCCCTGCACCAGTTGCTCGAGCTGTAGCCACACACCCGTATTGAGATTACGTCGCTGCGGACTCATATTGGTATAGTAAAAGGTCTGCTGATTCGCCTCCTCGGAGTAAAGGCGATCGGCCGATGCGACGATATGTCCTCTGTCATACCCCTTGAAAGCACTCCGCGTCACCTCATACTGACTAGGCACAAATGGGTCCCAGCTCCAAGCGTCACTGCGCCCCGTGCGTCGCTGGCTGGTGTACTCATCGGCACTGTAGCAGACCCAGATAGGATGGTGGTAGACGACGTCATACTCGACAGAGAAGTTGACACGCTGTCCCTGCTCTACGCGATGGGTGATATAGTAAGCGGAGCTACGCCCCGAAAGCTTAGGGGCCTCTAGGAGTGAGACGTCGCCTAGGATCGTCTCACTGCCATACTCGCCACTGCCACCCGTATGCCCGTCTGCTTGCTGCTGGGTGATGGTGTAGGTGACGCTTTTGCCATTGGCTGAGAGTGTCAGCTGTGCTTTGCGCTCCCCTCCCTCGTTGGCAGAGATTGACACGATGACCTCCTGCTTGCCCGCATGGCCCTCGCTGGGGGATACGGAGAGCCACGTCTCGGGCGATGCGGTGAGCGTCCAGCTAGTCGGTGCCTTGACTGTCACAAAGAAGTCTAACGGCTCAGCGCCCACGACCCGCACAGAGGCGCCCGTACGATCGTAGAGGGCTAGCTTTGTGGGGAGCTCGGGCTGTGACGTGCCTTGCGGTTTACAGCCCACGAGCAGGAGTGCCAACCAACCTACGAGTAGGAGCATCTGACAGTATGAACGTCTATAGTGAGGAGAGAACATAGGTCTTTGGAGTAAAGGGGATAACAAAAGGCGAAGCCTCTGAGACTACCCTTCGAAGAGACCTACCCGCAGGGGGTTCTGGCTCTCAAGGTTAAGCTCAGAGGCTCCGCTTGCTTGAGATAGCTACTTGAGATAGCTCTAGGAAAGGCTACTTGACCGTGAGAGCCTCCACCTGGTAAGTGGTGGTGTGGTCAGGCGCTTTAGCCGCATAAAGGACTGCTATGTAACCAGCGTCGGCAGAGCCTGTGATCGTGTAGCTCTTCTTGTAGTGCTGGTTGCCGTAACCGCTAGGACTGCTCTGATCATTGATCTCCTCGAGCGTCTTCACCAGCTTACCATCCTTGTCTAGCTGCTGTATCGTAAGGGTAGCGCCATTGGTGTGACCTGTGCTATAAGTCAACTCAACTGTGTAGCTACTCCCTGCCTTCATCTGTAGGCGAGGCGTGACGAGGACACATTTATTCTCAGGATCAGTCGAGCCAAAAGCATTTGCCTGCGCATAGTGCACATCACCAAATGATCTCTTTTGGAACTTACGCCCACCCACTAGGGCTTTGTTGAGCCAGCCTGGCAGCGTAAAGTCTTTCTTATCGGCACCGCCCTTAGAGAAATCATCTGCGAAGGGTATCGTACGAGCCGTCTGCGAGAGATCGACATCATAGATATTCCCCTGCGGATTAGGATCGGGCTGATTGCCACCACCTACGTCAAAGCGTGGCTGGTCGAGCTTGATGTCGCTACGCAGCGTGGGGCGGAGGTTGAAGAAGGTCTTATTGACCGTCACGACTGCTGTGATGCTACCGCTACCGGATGGGATCTTCTCATCACGGAAGGTAGCTGTCTTCCAGATCTCTACGTTGGTCTTCTTACCACTCTTGTCGGTGATTTCACGACGTGTAGAGGAGTAGGTGCTTGCTGGGTCAAAGAAGGGGACGTCTGGCTTGACAAACTGGACATCCTTGACACGTACGTACTGGTTCGGGTGCTTACCTGCGATAACCTCTGCGAGCGTGGTCTCGATCGGCTCGATCGGTTTGTTGGGCACGATAGACATCTGTGCGTGTGAGACCTGTAGCTGTATCGTCCCGTTGTAGTTAGAGATCTTAGCTCCCTTGAGCTTAGCGGTCACTTCGTCGCCAAACTGCAAGGCGTCTTCGCCCTTGGGCACCGTCAAGACGAGTGCATTACCCTCAGCATCCTGTATGTAGTGGAAGCCTAAGAAGGGGAACTGCCTTGTCTCGGCATGGGTCGTAACCGTAGCGCGAATGCGCAGATCTTGGTCGATGGTCTTGCCGTTTTGGTCTGCGTCCTGACCTAGCTTAGCGATCTCAGCGAGCGAGGTGTAGGTGATCCCCTTGCCTGTACTGCCGAGCTGCATGATGAGGTAGACGTGCTGAGTCGTAGAGGTCTTGATGATCATCTGAGCCTCACGAGCATCTTCACCTCTATTGGGAAGTGCCGTGATAGTGATCTGGTGCGTTCCCTCGGTCGCCTCCATAGGAGTAGCCGAGACCCACTCGGCACCCTCGCCGAAGGTGATCGAAAAGCGCCTATTGGTCTCGATGGTTAGCTGCTGCGTACCTCCATCCTGCTTGAAGGGAATTGTATTATCGGTGAAGGTCGGTGAGAGCGTTACATAGGGCTGCTCATAGTAGTCCATCTCATCCTTACAGCTGGTCACACCGAGCAGCGTCGTGATGGTGAGCATAGCGAGGAGTAGTCGTCTCGTGGCAAGTTTATTGAGTGTCTTCATATCTGGATCTAACTCTATTTCTTTAATTCTTGAGCGAAGCTCCAAGGAGCCTCATTACTTAGTCGTCTGAAATCGTGGGTTGGTGAAGTTAATATCACTCTCTAGGCTGATGAGGAGCTGAGGCTTCCCATTGAAGTAGCCGAGGATGGCGGTGATATTGCCAGAGCCCTCAGGGATCTGTCTGCCAGCAAAGAGCGCGTAGCTACTCGAGCGTAGCACGACACGGTTGCCCTGCTGGTCTTCGATCTGACGCTCCACAGCGGGGACGTTCGTCTTATTGTCCGCATCGGCATAAGTCTGGCCTAGCTCGCTATCGACAAACTGTACATTCTCAAGACGTATCAGCGTATTGGCATACTCTGCCGAGAGTGTCGGGATGGTGAGCGTGCGGTAGACGAGTGGCTGACGAGTGTTGTCACAGCGCACCAAGCGTGGCGTCATCTGCTCGGGGAGATACGCATTCTCGTACTTTGGTTCCGTAGAGCTCTTGCCCAGCGTGACGACACCGCCATACTTGCCGAGCGTCAGCCCGTGACAGCGGATCGCTATCTTAGAGCCGCGTTTGTAGAGGAGGTTGGAGTTGACGAGTCCCGCTTTGAACTCGATACCGCCTGTCTCGTCCTGTAGGTAGATAGACTTGTAGATGTTGCCCTCGCTATCGTCCGAGATAACTTGTCCGACGATTACCGCATCAGGTACGACCCGTACGGGCTTCGACCGGTAGAGAGCTTTGAGCTCTTGGATCGTCATCGTCCGCTCCCAGAGAGGCCGTGGCTTTGGCTCCTGTGGCGGGTCGATCTTGTTGTACTGACAGCTCGTCAGCAGGACTAGCATGCCGACCACTACGATGAGTCTATTGTATATATGTGTCATACTATTCATCCATTTAAGGGGTTAGAACTGTAGTGCAGCGTTGAAGAAGAAGGTCGTGCCGTACATATAGAAGTAGCGGCTATCGAAAGGTCTCATCATCTTGCCCTCCCTGGTGTAACGGACACGGAGCTGCTCGTAGCCACCGCTGCGGAGGGTCTTCGTGTTGAGCAGGTTAGAGGCCGATAGGTTGAGACGTAGGTAGACGCCCGACTTGATGCGCCACGAGTAGCCCACGTTGGCATCAAGTGTGAAGCCGCCGGGGAAGACCTCCTGACGAACGTAGTCGTAGGGGAGGCTGGCGCGAGCCTTGTCTGTGCGACGGATTGGGTTCAAGCTGATGAAGCTACGCCCGAAGTAGTTGAGATCAAGTCCCGCCCACATGTAGAAGGGGAACTGATACGAGACGCTCAGGTTTGCCGCCGTCTGTGGCGTACCCGATACGTGGAAGCCCTTCCAGTAGACGCGATCTTGCTCTAGGAGCTTCTGGCTGTTGTCAACCGTCTGAACGTAGTCAGGGTTGTTGGCATAGCGATACTGTCCGTAGCTTACCACAGCGATGGCAGTCAGAGCCGGCGTGATCTTGAACTCCATACCAGCCTCGACACCCGTGTGTGTCGACTCGATATTTGTCAAGACGTAGTTAGAGAAAGCTCTGTAGCCGTCATCGTAGAAGCTCATATTGTCCGTCTTGTCGTAGAAGTGCGTGTAGAAGCCTGTGATACGCCCCTTGACAAAAGGCGAGCGCAGCACGTAGCTTACGTCTCCCGACAGGATGCGCTCAGGACGAGGATCCGTGACATACTGATTACGCGTACGAGGTGACACGAAGATGTCTGCGAAGTAAGGCGCACGCTGCATCCACGCTGCGTTTGCTACGAGGTAATGACGTCCCGAGATCTTGTAGGTGATGCCTCCCTTGACACCATAGTTGAGGAAGTTCAGATGCTTCGAGTCTCCGAAGGAGTTATCAGGGAAAAGTCCTCTACGCTGCAACCCCTCGCGGTGCATACCTGTCCATCCAGCCGTAAAAGCTAGGTAGCCGTCCACATGACGAGACTGTCCCCAGAGGTTGCCCCATAGCTCAGCCTCCTGTATGTGCGCTAGGTAGTTGTGACCATACTTGTCCCCTACCCCAACCACTCGGTTGGGATGATCGAGGTCTACCTGAGACTTAGAGGGATCCTGGGCAAAGTCTCGCTCGGAGTATTTGTCGATGTCTAGCCAGTAGTCTCCGCCGAGGAGGTCGGCGATGACGTTAAAGTTTGCCGTGCGGTTCAGGCGGTAGTTAGCACCTAGATCAAAGCGAAGATGCTTGTTGATGAGCGCATTCCAAGTGGTGGCGAAGTTAAACTGACGCTGATCCGATCGTCTATCCTCCACAACGTAGATACTCCGATTACCCTCGGCGATCTGACGTCCCTGCTCATCGAACAGTACCTGGTAGTTATTCCTATTGATATTATATAGGCGATCCCAGTCAATGTAGCGCATGTTGCAGTCCGAGTGCCACAGCTCCTCGTAGTAAGCCGCCATGTCTGGATCTTGCGTCTCGCTCATATAGCCGTAATAGCTGGGCAAGTTGCGGTAGTAGTCAGGACGTGGATCAGGACCATTGCCCCAGTTGAGTGCCGAGTAAGCATTCCAGCCGAAGCGGTAGCCTACACCCGTGGTCAGCTTGTTCTTCTCATTGATCTGCCAGTAGTGCTGCAGCTGTATGATCGGCTCATGATTAGAGCGGACACGTGCATTGCGCAGGTAACCGCCCTGGAAGCCTACATTCGGATTGTAAAAGTTTGACCCTACAAGGTCATACACTTCTTGCGTCGTACCTGAGGCGACACCACGCTCCGTGGGAGCCGCTAGAACCACCAAGCCCAAAGAGTGCTGCGGGGTAAACTGCTTCTCCAGAGAGAGGAAGTAGCCCCACGCATCGTAAAACTGTCCCTGCACATAGGAGTGATTACCCCAGCGACGCGAGGCACTCGCCGTGATTGCCCATCCCTCGGGCATCATACCCGTGGCGTGCGTTATCATCGTGCGGTAGTTGTAGGTGCGGTTGCTCCCTGAGAAGGTAAGCGTCGTGCCGGGGCGATAGCCCGAGGCACGCGTCAGGATATTCATCGTTCCGCCGATGTTACCAAAAGAGTAGTCGATCGGCTGCAAGCCATCCTCATTGTTTTGCACACGGACCACATTATTCAGTCCATTCCATAGGGAGTAAGAGGAGTAGCCATTGTTCATATTATTCATCTGCATACCGTTGAGGTACTGCGACTGGTAATATGAGTCGTAACCACGCACCCTAAAGCGCATCGGGCTAAATTGGAAGCCCGCCTTATTCGTATAGGGGTCTCTCGAAGCGGTCAGAAGCGGAGAAATATCTCCAGCCGTCACACCATCATCACCCATCACGAAGTCCGTCGTCGTAAGGTCTGCCATATCAGCAGCCGTGAGCGTCGGTGTGAGCGTGATATGCTCTAGGCGGTTAGCCTCACTAGGCCACTGCAGCTCGAGCACCTCAGCCCGGTAACCCGACTTATTGAAGATGACCGTGAGCCGACCAGTGCCACTATAAGCTATGGTATAAGCTCCCGAGGCATCGGTCCGCACCTGCGAGGTGATCCCCTCAGCAGTCCAAGTCACATCAACGGCGGGTATAGGTGTCCCCGTCTGCTCCTCGTAGACCGCACCTCGAGCTTCATTTATTTGCTGTGCCTGGGCTCCGTAAAGAACTACTAGCATCAAGCATATAATTTGTACTATTCGTCGCATTTGCTATCTCTATTGTATTCGACATTTGCTATAGAGCGGATAACTTCTATCCTCCCTTGCAGTGCAAAGATATAGAATTCTTCCGACCGCACCTCCCTTTGACTGCAAGTTCATTACTTGTTAACGTCCCTGTTGCTCCGAAGCAATAAAAAAGGAGACCATCGTAACAAACGATAGTCTCCCCAATGTGTAGTCGTATGAACCACTCAAGTGAGTCTTGGCGGATTCGAACCGCCGACCCCCACCCTGTCAAGGTGATGCTCTAAACCAGCTGAGCTAAAGACTCGACACTCTAAGTATACCAAGTAGAAAAGTCACCTGAGTTGTGACCTCGTCTCTATTTGGTGGGACAAAGATACAACAATATTTCGACCCCACCAACTCTTCGCCTTTTGAACTCAGGGCTGACGCATTATAATCAGTCTGCAAGGAGCTACACATGACGATAACTAGGGATAAACGGTTCGAGCATTGCCACACAGTGGTTACGAATCCTCTCTGACTACGCCTACCTCTCCGATGATTCGGATTTCTCCCGAAGAATTTCTCAAATAGCTCCCGAGGAAATTTCGATTTCCTCGGAGGAAAGAAAAAATTCTTCGGAAGAATCAAATGAAACTTCGGAAGAATCAAATGATATGTCCGAAGAAATTCGCCATTCCTTCGGGAGAAAATCAAAAATATCCACCGAGATATTTGAAAATTCATCGGGAGAGATTGAGATGAACTCGCTCAGTTCATTATTATAATGCGTCAGCCTTGCTTTTGAACTCAATCGCACATCCCAGTGAAGCTGTACGACGTCAGTAGAGGATCGTGCCAACGAGTGGAAGGTGGTCGCTGGGGCCTCCAAGGTAGCTGTCGCCGCCATACGTTCGTCTCGGGCGGCCCCACGGTGCTGGCGTCTCGTGCATATATTTCTGAGGGGGCAGTGCTATGCGTACCGTCTCCAGCTCTAGACGCGGGTAGCGGGTCTCGTTGAGCAGCGTGCGGGAGACGAAAAGTCGGTCGATGCGTTCCCAGTAGCCCCGGTAATAATAACTCCCTGGGGGCATCGTCTTGAGTTGCTCATCGGTGAATGGTGGCGTGAGGTCTACCATCGCTAGCGAGTCTGTCTGAGATAAGTACGCTTGGTAAGGCAAAGCCCAACTAGCTGTCAAACCATCTTCTGGCGTGGCGTTGAAGTCGCCCACGACGATGATGCTTTGCTCAGGATCAGCCGTCAGCAGGCTATCGGTACGCATGCGGAGCATATCGATGAGCGCCGCACGAGCAGCCTCGGCAGTAGCTCCTCCTCGGCGTGAAGGGAGGTGGCAGACGATGAGCGAGAGTCGTGCTGCGGAAGGGAGACGACCTGAGACGAAGAGCAGATTGCGTGTCGGGTAAACGCTGTCTGGTGTAATCCGTAAGGGCCACTCCTCGGTCTGCTCTACGGCAAAGCGATCTGCGTCATAAAGCAGCGCCACGTGAGAGCCACGGCGGTCGGAGCCTGTAGCGCAGATGATCTTGTAGTTGCCCCCTCGTAAGAGCGTGTGGTGCGCCAACTGCTCAAGCGCCTCTACGCTCTCGACCTCTTGTAGAGCTATGAGGGCGGGTATATCCCAGGCGGTCGCATGAGAGATTACCTCAGCCAACTGATGACACTTGCGCTTCATGCGTGATGCCGTCCACCCTTTGTGGGCTGTGGGGAGGTACTCGCGATCATTCCATCGGGTGCTGGGAATGGTGTCAAAGAGGTTCTCCACATTGTATGAGACGAAGGTAAGCCTCTGCTGTGCCACTAAGTGGTGCGTACCACAGAGCAGCAGGAAGAATAGCATTAACCAGCGAAAACGTACAACTACAAAGTAGGTCATTTCAAATAAAAAAGGAAGCGACGCTCCCATAGAGTCTACTGTCTCTACGAGAGCGTCGCTTCAAGTTGATATGGTATCTATATTACCAAACCACGACACGCTCCTCAGGAGCTATGTACATGGGGTCGCCAGGCTGGACGTTGAATGCCTCATAGAAAGCATCGATATTCTTCAGCGCCTGATTGACACGGTTGATGCCCAAGCTGTGTGGATCGATCTTTGTCAGACGAATCTCCTCCTCGGGAGTTATGTTCTGACCCCATACACGGGCATAGCCGATGAAGAAGCGCTGTGCAGGTGTGAAGCCGTCGATCTTCTCGACCGTCTTGCCCTCGAGCTGCTTCTGGAGTGCTAGGTAGGAGACTAGAAGACCGCCCTGATCGGCGATGTTCTCTCCAAGTGTCAGATGACCATCAGCGTTGAGATTGTCATTGATCTTGATCTGGCTGAACTGCTGAGCGAGACGCTCCGTAGAGGTCTTGAAGTTGTTCTTGTCAGCCTCAGTCCACCAGTTGTTCATATTACCGACAGCGTCAAAGGCACTACCCTGATCGTCAAATCCGTGCGTCATCTCATGACCGATGACCACACCGATAGCACCATAGTTAACAGCGTCATCAGCATTGATGTTGAAGAAAGGAGGCTGTAGGATACCAGCGGGGAAGCAGATCTCATTCGTCGTAGGCATATAGTAAGCGTTGACATCCTGAGGATTCATGAGCCAACGAGAGCGATCGACTGGCTGACCTAGCTCAGACATGTTGAAGTCATGCTCGAACTGGATAGCACTACGGAGATTCTCCACAAAGCTCTTGTCCTCAGAGATGTTGAGCTTAGAGTAGTCCTTCCACTTGTCAGGATAGCCGATCTTGACGGTGAAGTTAGAGAGCTTCTCGATAGCCTTCTGCTTCGTATCGTCAGACATCCACTCGAGCTGAGAGATGCGATCCTTGAGCGCAGCCTGTAGGTTGCTAATCATCGTCTCCATACGCTCCTTAGCCTCTGCGGGGAAGTACTTCTTGACATAAACCTCACCGAGCGCCTCACCGAGGGTGCCATTGAGGAGGTTGACAGCACGACGCCAGCGTGGGTGCATCTCCTTGACACCTGAGAGTGTGGTGGAGTAGAAGTCGAAGCTAGCCTGTACAAAGTCGTCAGAGAGATAGCTAGCATAGCCATCGATAGTCTGTGCTAGGACATAGTCCTTGAGTGCCTGTAGGTCTGCCGTGGGGAACCACTTGCTAAACTTCTTGAAGAAGTCTAGCTGACCACCATTCCAAGACTCTAGGTCCTGGAGCTTGCGGCCCTCGATGTAGCGCGCCCAGTCGAAGCCAGCATTGTCAGCGACAAACTGCTTTACCTCAACCTTGTTGAAGTTGCGCTCTACATCACGAAGCTCCGTCTGCGAGTAGCACATATCAGCGAGTACGTTGCTGATTGCAATATTGTTTTTCGCAATGCGCTGCGCATCCTCAGCAGAGTAGCCAGCTAGCTGAGCGATACGCTCGATGTACTGGTTGTATGCCTTGATGATCTCGCCATTCTTTGGGTCTGTGTAGTACTCCTTATTGCCCAGAGCCAGACTTGTTTGGTTCAGGTTGAAGATGTTCATATCGCTATTCTCAGCATCGGCCATGACGTAGGTGCCGAAGAAGGTAGCATCCCCCTTGTTGTCCTGCTGAGCTGCGAAGTCTACGAGCGCCTCCCTAGAGTCGATCGCCTCGATAGCTTTTAGTTCGTCTAGGATAGGCTGAGCGCCTAGCTCGTTACGCTTGACACTGTCTATAGCCTGCTTGTATAGTACAGAGACACGATACTCATTGGTACCAGCCTTGTAGTTACCCTGAGCTAGCTCATCAACGATGCCGTGGATCTGTTCGAGCGAACGATCACGTAGTACGTCGAAGGTGCCGAAGCGGCTGTAAGCTGGCTTAAGAGGATTAGCCTTGATCCAGCCTCCATTGACATAATGGTAAAAGTCATCCTGTGGACGCACGAGGGTGTCCATATCAGCTAGATTGATAGCTGGGACGATCTCCTCGTTGGTCTGAGTCTCCTGCTTCTTGTTACAAGCAGAGAACGTAATAGATGCTGCGCATAGAGCAGCAACTAGTAGTTTGCAATTGTTCATATTCGATTGTTCGATTTCAAAATGATTCATAAGTGGAGGGAGAGTCTAACCTAGAGTAGAGGTGAGGGATACTCTCCCGCGTCGGTCAGCTTCGCTAGATGCTCTATGACCATATCACGATCAGAGGCGTAGGTTGCGCCAAACCAGCGGGCATCGGTGTTCAAAACCTGCACCTGCGCCAGTCCCTGACGGATCAGCGTGTCGACAACTGTCGGGATAAAGAACTCCGACGTAGACTCATTGCCATGCTCCTTGAGAAAGTCTGCAAAGAGTCTCTGAGAGTGCTCCAAGTAGTCTGGCGTAAAGCCCCAAAGATTCATCGACACGAGCGTGCCACGTGCTATAGAAAGCTTTTTGCCGTCATGCATGCTGACTATCTCGTGATTCTCGTTCTCGTGGATGTTCTTATGCTCGGTGATGTGCATCAGGTAGCCCTCGGGCGATGCCTTGCATACGCCACGGCTCACACTACCCTCTGCGGTGAGCGTACTCTCGATGTCGTAAGCCACCATACAATAGGCACCACGACTATCAGCGGGGAGCTGAGAGAGGTAGTCACTCATCGTCTGAAAAGCCTCACGACCGTAGAAGTCGTCCGCGTTGATCACGGCAAAATGACCTTCGATCTCAGGTGCCGCCATCATCAAGGCATGATTAGTGCCCCACGGCTTGGTGCGCTCAGCGGGAGCCGTAAAACCCTCGGGCAATGAGTCTATCTCTTGGTAAACGACAGCCGTATCGATCGCCTTCTGGTACTTCTGTAGCACCTGCTCCTTAAATTGCTCCGCAAAGGCGTGACGTATGACAAAGACCACCTTGCCAAAGCCTGCTCGGATCGCATCAAAGACAGAGTAATCCATGATACTCTCCCCCGCAGGCCCCAACTTGTCTAGCTGCTTGAGTCCGCCATAGCGACTGCCCATGCCAGCAGCCATGATGACTAGTGTAGGTTTCATTCGATCGTTAGTTAAGTGTAGGGGCACTCTCTTCTTATCTTACAGAGGGTACCCACTCTATATCGTGTCTCGTTAGATTATTCGGGATAGTGCGTATTCGAGTCATCTAGGTGCTCTAGCACCTCTTCTAGATAGCGTCGTGACTCCTCACGTGCCAGCTCTAGGTTGTGCAGCTTGTAGTTGCCACAGTCACGAGGAGCCACACCAGGTACAGCACCCTCATAGTGTGCCACAAAGTCAAAGGCACGACGAAGCAAGTCTGCAATATCCAGCGGATTGAGGTCACCTACCATAATCAGGTAGTTGCCAGTCAAGCAACCCATCGGTCCCCAGTAGATGATACGACTTCCCCACTCGGGATCGTTACGCAGATAAGTCGCTACAAGGTGCTCTATCGTATGCAGAGCACTCAAGTCGAGCACTGGCTCCCGATTCGGCGCCTTCATACGTATGTCGAAGGTGGTCACTACCCGATCCCCCACGAGATCACGACGCGAAACATAGACACCACGCTTGAGGCGCTCGTGGTCTATGGTAAAGCTTGGGATATCCTTCATCACTTCAGGTTACGTAAGTTACTTTTTCTCGCTGTACGCTAGAGCTCCAGGCTCTATCTCTAGTGGGTTGTCGTAGAAGGTCGGATAGTTAAAGAGTCGAGCCGTACGCTCTCCCCACAGCGTGATCTTGTCGCCTGTGACATGGAGCATGCTACCCTCTCTCAGACCCAGTACATCACAGTTAGGATTGTACTTGACAAACTCACGAATGCGCTGCTCGCGCGTCTCGCCACCATGACCCTCAGGATGTGCATCGAGGTAGTGCGGATTAATCTGGAAGGAGATCAGCCCCAGCGCCTGCGTCGTATCAGGATTGCAGATAGGCATATCGTTCGTCGTCATGATCGTCGGGCAGGCGAGGTTAGAGCCAGCGCTCCAGCCCACGTAAGGGATGCCGTCCTCGAGGACACGCTCACGGATGAGCTTCATAGCGCCCATATCTTGTAGCTGCTTGAGAAGCGCCCATGTATTGCCTCCACCGACCATGATCGCCTTAGCAGAGGCAATCGCCTGTAGTGGCTTATCGTAGGTATGCAGACCCGTGACATTGACGCCAACGCCACCAAGTGCATTATTGACCTTAGCTACATACTCATCCCAGCTATAGGTGATGGCGGCATAAGGGACAAAGAGTACATCCTGAGCCACTGGACCTAGGAAGCGACCAATCTCCTCTGCAGCGTAGCCTAGATAGGGCTGCCCCTGAGATGCGGAGTTGGATATAAGTAAGAGTTTCTTCATGTCTATACCAAGTTGGTTGAGATAATCCATTCGCAAAGGTACAAAATAGAAACACACGGCTCCAAGCTTTTCGTACAGACACATTGCGAAATCAATCATCTCCACGACTTCCAGCATTCAATTCACCAAGCTTTCAGAACCTCCACGGAGGAAATTCCAAATAGCTCGCTGGAAAATAAAAATTCTCCACGGAGGTATGACGCAAAACTTCCGAAGATTCAAATGAAACTTCGGAAGAATCAAATGATAAGTCCGAAGAATTTCTCCATTCCTCCCGAAGAAATAGAGAAATTCCTCGGAGCTATTTGGGAAATTCCTCAGGAGGAATCCGAATCATCAGAGCGATCGTAATCAGAGAGAATTCGTAGCCTCTGTGTAGCGATACTCGAACTGTGTATCCCTAGTTATCGTACTGCGCAGCTCCTAGCAAACTGGTTATATTATAATGCGTCAGCCCGTATTTTCCACTCCAAAATGCAATTTGGAGTGGAGCTCGCCCTGCTCCGGACGCCCCCTCCTCTCCTAGGAGGGCGGGAGGAGCAGGTAGCGAGCTGCCGAGACGAAAAAAGGGACGATGCGCTCACCGTCCCT
>UWSO01000013.1 GCA_900538385.1 uncultured Porphyromonas sp. | reverse complement strand
AATCCTAGATCTTCCACGGAGGATTGTTCTATTTCCTCCATTTCCCGAGATCCTTTATTAAGGCGTAGGTAAACCTACCCCGTATAATGCGTCAGCCATGGTTGCCATGGGGAGGTAAGCGTCCAATCTCAAAGAATTAGTTATCTTTGCAATCAGAGTAGCGAGAGCAGACAAGGCTTCGCGTTAAACTTTAGATGCTGACTCGTTGCTCTTCTGTGTAGCGTGGCAGGACTTAAGGTTCACTCATAGAGCGTTGCCAGCCGTCCACTACATAACTATAAAGAACGAATAGCAGACGAGGAGCGTGTACTCCACACGGAGTACTGAGACACCTCGATATTTAGTAATACACATAGAATCATCTCGAAATGAATCTTACCCCACAAGAAGAGAACATCAATCAGAGCACAGCTCTCGACCAGACGACTAACACAGCATCGGCGCAAGAAGCGACGACAACTCCTGATACCACTCCAGAGACATCCCCATCACCTGAGACGGTGACACAGACGCCTCAAGAGGAGCCTATCGCAGAGCCCGTAGCTACTGAGGAGACAACCGAGAAGATTCAAGCTGAGACAGCTGCAACCGAGGAGCTCTCAGAGGAAGAGCAACAGTATCAAGAGTTGCTCAACAAGAGTGATGCAGACATTGCCAAAATGAGCTGCGCACAGATCACAGACGACGTGGTACTCCTACTACAGAGTGGCGAGCTCCCTCCACGCTCCATCATAGATCGCTACAAGAGCGTCTTCTACAGCAAGATGAATAGCTATCTCAACACCGTCTCGGAGGAGAATGCTAAGCTACGTGCCGATGCTGAGGCGCAAGAGATACGGCTCAAGGAGCTACTCAATGACTTCAAAGAGCGCAATCGTAAGCGCCAGGAGGAGATAGCAGAGGAGCAGAAGGCGAATCTAGAGATCAAGCGTGGCCTTGCGGATCGTCTGCGCAAGCTACTTACATCGAGCGAAAGCTTTAGCGTCATTAGCAAGGAGTATCGTGAGATTACTGAGAGCTGGCGCAATGCGGGTGCCGTACCTCCCGGAGATATGCGTCAGATACAGGGTGAGTTTGAGCACCTGAGGGAGCAGTTTTACGATCTACAGCAGATCAATAACGAGTTCCGTGACTATGACTTCAAGAAGAACCTTGAAGCCAAGGAGGCAATCATACAGCGCGCCAAGGAACTAGCTGAGTCTACCGATGTGACTCAAGCAGCTCGCGAGCTGCAAGACCTACACCACCGCTGGCGCGATGTAGGTCCTGTTGCCAAGGAACTTCGCAAGGATCTGTGGAAGCAGTTCCAGGAGCTTTCAGCACAGATCAACTTCAACAACCAGGAATATCGCAATCAGCAGCGCACGCAGGAGGGCGAGAACGAAGCAATCAAGCGTGGTATCATCACGCAGATCGAGGCTATCAATCCGAACGAGATCCACACCTTCAAGGATTGGCGCACCTTCACGGACCAGATCAAGGAGCTCCAAACTCAGTGGCGCAAGACGGGTCGCGTGCCTCGTGCCGTCAGTGATGAGCTATACCTCCACTTCAGGACTGCATGCGACATTTTCTTTGACAAGCGCAAGGAGTTCATGCGTGATCGTAACAAGCTCATCAGCGAGCAGGGCGATCGCAAGCGTGCTATCATCGAGGAGATTGAGCAGATCGTAGCTGAGGAGCGCTGGCCTGAGGGACATAGTCGCATACAGGAGCTGCAGACGGAGTGGAATGAGATGATCCATACCAACAAGCATCAAGCTCTCTTCAAGCGCTTTCGAGCAGCATGTGACACTTACTATACGCATCACAAAGCTCTTTACCAGGCTCAGCGTGAGGAAAGCAAGGAGCATATAGCTGCCGCCAAGGAACTCGTAGCGCGTGCTCGTGAGTTGGCTGCCATCGAGGCTCCAAGCGATGCTGAGCGTGAGGAGGCTGTTGCTCTGCAGCGAGATTTTTATCAGATAGGTTACATGCCCCGCAAGACTCGCAGTAAACTGCAGGATGAGCTCAAGGAGCAGATGGATGCTTTCTTCAATAAGCTGAGAGCTAGCGACAGACCTCGTGGCGACAGACGTGGCAATCGCAACAATAATAGGCGCAACTTCGCACCATCCAGTCCTTACGGAGAGGAGTACGATCGGATACAGCGCCGTAAGGAGCAGCTGGAGAGCGATCTGCAGACCTACAGCAACAACAAGGAGCGCCTGAGTGTGACGAGCAGTGCGGGCGAGAACCTGCTCAAGATGCTTGAGGAGCGTTGTGACTCGATGCAACAAGAGATCGACGAGCTAGACCTCAAGCTACGTGATATCCGCAAGGAGCAGAGAGCACAGCAAGAGGGTGACACACCCGCTCCAGAGGCTGAGCAACCAGAGGAGAAGTAACCCCTCTCGGAACAGCCATTTATGTTTAGGCTTACAGTCGTAAGGAGAGCCTCCGCTCCTACGCTATGACAAAAGAAAGTACCCACAAGAGACTACCCCACTCCTCTACGAGTGTGTGCATCATCCCTTGTGGGTACTGCTTTGCTAGCTTCTGTTTTACTAACTGATTACCCTCATCTATGTCACGAAGTCGCAGATCTCGATCTAGACAATGGCGTCCCTCATACTTCAACGACACTTCACATAGGAGTCATCACAATAGATCGCCAAGACGCTTACGCACATTCATATTCTCGACACTACTCGTTGTCATACTCCTCTTACTCTCGTGGACAGCGTATTTATTGCTTCGTCCCGCAGGGAGCGTCAACCAGCAGGAGTGCTACGCTTACGTCACAGATACGACCAGCAGCGAGGCGCTGATGACGACCATAGTTCAAGATCTAAAGGTCAAGAATCCCGCCCTCCTCCGTAGTGTGGCACGCGTCATACGTCTAGACAGCAAGCTGCGCCCAGGACGCTATCGCCTGACCCCAAATATGAGCATCCTCTCTATTTGTAAGAAGATAGCTTATGAAGCGCAAGATCCTGTCAAACTCGCTTTCTCCTCAATTCGTACTCAGGAGCAGCTGATCGATAAGCTGGCGACACCGCTAGCAATGACTCCTGAAGAGCTGAGAACTCTACTGCGAGACTCCGTTTACTGTGATACGCTTGGATTTAACACGGAGACGATACGCTGCATGTTTCTCCCAGACACCCACGAGGTCTACTGGACGATTTCACCTAAAGAGCTACTGCACAAATATGAACAGAGCTATCACAAGTTCTGGGATAAGAAGCGTACCGCACTGGCTCAGAAGATAGGACTCACACCGGTCGAGGTGTCTATCATAGCTTCGATTGTCGAGGAGGAATCGAGCAAAACGGACGAGTATGGCGACATTGCCGGGCTTTACATCAATCGCCTGCGCAAGGAAATGCCTCTACAGGCTGACCCCACGCTCAAGTTTGCTTCGGGCAACTTCACGGCTCAGCGTATCGGAGGTGACCTACTCAAGGTCGACTCACCGTACAACACCTATAGATATAAGGGTCTCCCCCCAGGTCCTATTCGCTACCCACAGATGACCACGATAGATGCCGTGCTAAATCACACCCCGCACGACTATCTATATATGTGTGCTCGGGCTGACTTCTCGGGATATCATGTCTTTGCCTCCAATTATGCGGAGCATATGCGCAACGCTAGAGCTTATCAGAAAGCCCTAGACGAGCGAGGCATCACAGAGTAGCTAGACTTGATGACGACACCTATGGACGGGATACCCCACTGGCTGGAGCGTACGGAGCTACTTCTCGGAAGCGAGACGTTACGACGCCTTGCCGACAAGCATATCCTAGTCGTGGGACTGGGAGGTGTGGGGAGCAAGGCGTGCGAACTGCTGGCGCGCTCTGGCATCGGTCGCTTTACGCTTGTGGACCATGACATGGTCGATGAGACGAATATCAACCGTCAGGTTATCGCCTTTAGAGATACCATAGGACGTCCTAAGGTGGAGGTGGTGGAGGAGCTGCTTCATCGGATCAATCCTGACATATCGGTGGAGACGCACGCCGCCTATCTCTCTGGAGATAACATCCCCACGCTCCTCTCGGCGCATCACTACGACTATATCCTAGACTGTATCGATACGCTCACGCCCAAATGCGAGCTCATCCTCGCCGCGCATCAGCTGGGTATCCCGATCATTAGTGCCATGGGAGCGGGTGCTAAGCTAGATCCGCAGCAAGTCTCCGTAGCTCCGATGAGCAAGACGCATATCTGTGCTTTGGCACGCTTCGTACGCAAGAGGTTGCGCCAGCTAGAGGCGCCTCGTGACACCTTTACCACGCCATGCGTCTACAGTAGTGAACCTTCACATGAGGAGGCTATACGCGCCCTCCCTCACAGCGACCAGAACAAGCGTAGTATCGTCGGGACGATCTCTTACATGCCTCAGCTCTTTGGTCTTCGCATGGCAGCCTACGTACTACAAGACCTCTCTACTCCTCAGTAAAAAAACGACTAAGCCTATGTCTTCGCCTCTCGTTACCCTAGACTCCATCTGCAAGTCCTTTGGCTCTCTGCAGATACTCAAGGATATAACCCTCGCAATACATCAAGGAGAGATCACCTCTATCGTCGGGCCTAGCGGTGCAGGCAAGACGACACTCCTACAGATTATCGGGACACTGCTCAAGCCTGACAAGGGACAGCTATTGATCGATGGAATCGATCCTTTTGCCCTCTCAGCACAGAAGCAGGCACACTTTCGCAATAAACAGATAGGCTTCGTTTTTCAGTTTCATCAGTTGCTACCTGAGTTTACGGCAGTAGAGAATGTAGCCATACCCGCTATGATCGCTGGTATGAGCAAGCGCCAAGCGCTAAGCGAAGCCGAGCAGATACTCACACAGCTCGGACTGGCGGAACGCCTCAAGCATCTTCCTGCACAACTATCGGGAGGCGAAAAGCAACGCACAGCCGTAGCTCGTGCACTGATCAATCGTCCTACACTCATTCTGGCCGACGAACCCTCTGGTAGCCTAGACACGCAGCGCAAGGAGGAGCTCATCGAGCTATTCTTCGAGCTACGAGATCAGCTCGGACAGACCTTCCTGATCGTGACACATGACGAAGACTTTGCACAGCGAGCCGACCGCACCATCTCGCTCCAAGATGGGCGCATCATAGCCGACACCGCAGCTTCAAGAGAGTATGAGTAGCTTCAAAAGAGGACGCATAGAGACCTGGGTACTGATAGCCGTCAGCCTCATCATACTCTCGGCCATTGGCAAGATCCTCTGGGACAATAATTACAATGCGCAGTCGCTCACACCTCTGGCAGGACAGACGATGAGCGAGCAAATGGGATCTCTCCCCATAGACTCCATACAAAGGCGAGCTAGCGGAACCTACGCGCCGCCTGTACAGCCCGATAAGCCCCGCAAAGGCGAAAGCAGCTCCTCACAGGGTGTCGAGCTATCGGCAGACTACGTGGGAGCGCCTGACCAACCCAAGTACACTTCACAGCCTAAACTACAGGCGGGACAGCGTATCGACCTTAATAGTGCCGATACGCTCGCACTACAACAAGTTCCAGGCATAGGTCCTAGCTTTGCTAGACGCATTGCCAGATATCGTGATCAGCTAGGCGGTTACTACACTGTACTGCAGCTACAAGAGATCTTCGGTATGGAGCCTGATCGTTACCAGCGTATCAAACCTTTCTTCTACATCGGCTTGAAGAATTACAGCACCCCTTTTCAGTTCCTACGCAGCGATAGCATCCCCTCTCATCCCTATCTCAACTACCGCCAGCAAGCAGCCCTCTCACGAAACATTCGTAAGAACGGTCCCCTAGATTCGTGGCACCGCATTATGAGTCTTGAGGAGTTCAATCGGGATGACAGTGTACGTCTCTCCCATTACTTTCACTTTGAGTGAGGATGTGATTACCAGCCCGCTTGCCCTTTCATCACACCCATCAGCTCTCCAGCAAAAGCGAATAGGAAAAGGATATAGACGCAAAGAAATGCGGTCAGATATCCAATAGTCGAAGCGCAGAGACGACTCTGAGGATCCGAAGGGTGCACGTTATAAAGCTTGACTCGTAACCAACGGTAGAGCAGATAGACTAAGTATCCCAGCAGTAGTCCTAGACAGGCTCCTGGCACCACGTCAGTTATAAAGTGAACCCCTAGATAAATACGACTGTAAGCTGTTGTCAACGCCAACGCAAAGACTACCACCGTGTACCATCGATTGCGAAAAGCGAGTGCGGTAAACATTGCCAGCGCCATAAAATTGGTCGCATGACCTGAGATGAAGCCGTATCCCCACGCTTTGTATCCATAGACCGAGTGCACCACATCTGCCGTAAGTGGATGAAAAGAGGGACGCAACCGCTCGAAGTAAGGCTTGATCAAGCCACTAGAAATTTGATCTGCCACAGTAATCAAAAGCGCCAGCATGAGAACGAGAAGGATCGACTCACGAAGTGGCTTCTTGGCAAAAAGAAAGATGATCAATCCGAAAGCAACAGCAATCCACGGCCAACGTGAAGAGATGAGGTACATAAAGGCATCCCAGTAAGGAGTGTGTGCAGCGTTGAGCGTTAGAAAGAGCGATTGCTCCCAAAGAGCTAATTGTTCGACCATATCTTCGTTACGTTGACTTCAGTGAGATGATTATTGATTGATAGCGACAGGCTCTACGTTGGCTTGAGGTATCCACCCCTCCGTACCATCTGGTAGTACGACATGCAGATAGGAGCCCCCATCGACTGTAGATGAAACACACATCTCAGCGCCATCGTACAGCTCCGTCACTGGCGTAGCCACTTCGGGATTGTCTTCCAAGGCATATAGCGGAGCCTTGACGCTGCACACGACCGCTACATCCGTCTGCTTGTCATAGTGCCGACGATGCAGTACCATGAGTAAGGTACAACCCCACAAGACGATCAGAGCAAGCATCGCATAAAACGATCCTCGCCGCACCCTCCTGGAGTGTCCTAGGAAGAAGGTCAAGCAAGTGACTATGCTTCCTACAAAAAGCACAATTGATATGACTAGCCACCCATTCATAGGGAGTGCATAAGCGCACGCATCTGCCCAGCGACGCACGATCGGATATTCCATAGCGGGCATATTCATCCTCGCCTCCTCTACTAGACGCAGATTATGCCGTGCCTCTGAGTAGTCGGGAGCCAGTAGCAAAGCTCTCCGATAGTTCACTATCGCTCTCCCCCACTGCTCCACCTCATTGTAAGCCACCCCTGCACGGTAGTAGCTGAGACTCTGCAAGCTCTCTTTCCCTTGGCACTCCTTAACAGCACTATCGTACATCTTCGCAGCTTGCTCATAGCGACTTGCTTGGTAGAGAGAGTCTGCCTCCATAAAGGTCTGTGGGAGCGCGCCCTCAGAAAGGTCTGCTCGACTACAGGAGCATAAGAGCATACACCCCACAATAAGCGTCATCAAGACACCACGCACACATTTACCGTCTCTATCTAGTATCATCATCTATTTAAAAACAAAAATAGAGCGGCAAATACCGCTCTATCAATCACTTACCCATTTTGAGCGGAAGACGGGGCTCAAACCCGCGACCCTCAGCTTGGAAGGCTGATGCTCTATCAACTGAGCTACTTCCGCATGTACTACGACCTTATCAGTCGCTCAAAGGCTGAACCAAATCGTGGGCAGTGATGGATTCGAACCACCGTAGGCTTACGCCAGCTGAGTTACAGTCAGCCCCATTTGGCCACTCTGGTAACTGCCCCTTCGGTCGCACAGATTACTCTGTCAACGCCTTCGTGAGTGCAAAGGTACAAAAAACTTTTGTCTTTGCAACTGTCTAGAGGACTCCCACCCAGGGCTGACGCATTATAATATAAACTGAGCAAGCTCATCTCAATCTCTCCCGATGAATTTTCAAATATATCGGGGGATATTCTTGATTTTCTCCCGAAGGAATGGCAAATTTCTTCGGACTTATCATATGATTCTTCCGAAGTCTCGTTTGACTCTTCCGAAGAATTTTTTCTTTCCTCCGAGGAAATCGGAATTTCCTCGGAAGCTATTTGGGAAATTCTTCGGGAGAAATTCGAATCATAGGAAAGATAGGCGTAATTGGAGAGGTTGCGTAGCCACTGTGTAGCGATACTCGAACCGTGTACCCTATTTATCGTCATGTGCAGCTCCTAGCAGACGGATTATAATGCGTTAGCTCTAAAACTTACATGACCATATAAAATATATGAGGCGTGGTACCACGAGGGCCTCCCTAGAGAGTTCCCCATTCAGTACCACGCCTCATATAAGTGCTAGCTTATTGTACGGCTATCGCTGAGCGAGCTTTGCATTGACGAGGTAGATACCCTTCTCACCAGCCATATGTAGCTGATCGATGATACCGAGGACGGTGTTTTCCTCCTCTACTTGCTCATCAATATAACGCTTAAAGAACGAGCTGGTAGCGTAGTCATTCGCTTCTAGCGCCTCCTTGTAGATGTTGTGTATAAGCTCAGTAACGTGACACTCATGCTTGTACGCAGCCTCAAAGAGCTCAACGGGAGTGCCAAAGTGCTGTGGCATCTCAGCGATACCCTTGAGCTGTGGCTTCCCAGAGCGTAGCTGTAGGTAGTGTGCGATCTCAAGAGCATGCTCGATCTCTTCATGATACTGCTGGAGGAACCAATGAGCAAAGCCATCATAACCCTCTTCTTCCATCTGGAAGGACATAGCGAGGTAGAGGTATGCTGCGTGAAATTCCTCGTTGACTTGTGCACTGACCAAAGCGGCCATCTTTTCGTTTATCTTCATACTGTTTTGATTTTGAGTTTTACCTTTACTTTGCGGACTTCTTTCGTCCGACAGTGCAAATATAACAATTATTCTTCAGCTGGAGACTATGGATTCTCACTTTGATTGGGCCACTCTTGATTATATCTGCTGCAATTGCGTTTTTGGGATGACAGATAGTTTTTTGTACCTTTGTCGAGCCGTAGCGGTAATCTGGGTAGAAAAGATCTGCTTTAAACCCTCCCAACACTGCGTCTAGCTTAAGATTGCCAGCTGCGGAGACACACTCTGTGAGGTGTGTGGGATACATAGGTCGAGTAGCTCAGCTGGATAGAGCAACTGCCTTCTAAGCAGTAGGTCTTGGGTTCGAATCCCAACTCGATCACAAAACACATAACGTGCTTGTAGAGTGGCAATCGCCACTCTACTTTTTTATAAAGAAAGGGTCTCTCACGGGTAGGCATTTAGAGTATCTTCAGTAGGTACTCATGCTGCTCCCCGCTTTTGATACCTTTGCATCGAGTTTGTAAACGGGGCTGTCGCTCTAGACGGTAGCCTTTATAAGAAGGTAGATGTGACCAAAACTGATAGCATAAACTTCACTCAAGGACCGATACGCAAGCAGCTACTGAGACTAGCAGCTCCGATTGTCGCCACCTCGTTTGTCCAGATGGCATACAACTTCACCGACATGGCGTGGCTCGGACGTCTTGGCAGTCGTGAGGTGGCCGCCGTTGGCGTCATCGGGGTACTCCTATGGATCGCTACCTCGATTGCTCAGCTCACCAAGACCAGTGCTGAGGTGTGCGTCTCGCAGAGCCTCGGAGCGCGAGATAAGCCACTGGCGATCAAGTACGCCCGCCACTGTACCACCTGGGCACTCATCGTTGGTACACTCTTAGCACTTGTCTACCTACTCTTTGGCTCTTCCATCGTGGGCATCTACAATCTAGAGTCAGATGTACACCAGATGGCGTTGAGCTACCTGCGCATCGTATTGATTGGCTTGCCGGGCTACTTCCTGACGCTCGCCATGAGTGGCATTTACAATGCGCATGGACGGAGCATGATCCCTTTCAAAATCAATTCGCTGGGGCTACTGCTCAATATGATTCTCGACCCACTACTCATCTTTGTCTTTCATCTAGGAGTCGTCGGAGCTGCTTTCGCCACACTACTATCTCAGCTGACCGTCTGCGCTATCCTCTACTATCACATGCAGCACCGCGACAGGATACTCGACGGGAACTCTATCGTGACCAAGCTAGCAGGAGAGCAGAGTCGACGCATCTTCGCTATCGGCGTACCTGTAGTGCTGCTCAACTCGCTCTTTGCGCTGATCAGCATATTTATGGGTCGCTTAGCCTCTGAGCAGGGTGGCGCTATCGGTGTGGCGGTTATGACTACTGGCGGACAGCTAGAGGGTGTAACGTGGAATGCATGCCAAGGCTTTTGCACCGCTCTAGCAACTTTCGTGGGGCACAACTATGCTGCACGTCAGTTTGACCGTGTGTGGCGAGGCTACAATACGACGATCCTCATGACGCTATCGATAGGTCTCTTCGGAACGCTACTCTTCCTCTTCCTTGGCGAAGCCTTTTTTGCGTTGATTGTGCCAGATCCTGAAACTTATATAGAGGGCGGACGATACCTTTACATCGCCAGCTTCTCCCAGCTCTTTATCATGGCAGAGATTACGACGCAGGGGCTATTTTATGGAGTAGGACGAAGCAATACGCCAGCCATAATCAGCATCGTGGGCAATCTGCTACGCATACCGCTAGCACTCCTACTGATATACCTGGGCTGGGGACTGCCAGCCGTCTGGTGGGCTATCTCCCTCTCATCCATCGACAAGGGTATCACCGCCATCATCGTACTACTCACCAAGAGAAACAAACTAACCCCAACGAGCTTAGTCGCTTAGCACTTTTATGTATCACCACTACACCTTTACTACGGAGCAACTCAGCGAGACGGCATGGGCGATGCCTCTACTCGCGCAGACGCTAGCTGACTGGGGCTTTGAAAGCTTTCAGGAAGAGCCTGACAAAGGGTTGCTTCACGCCTACATTTCCGATGACGCTTGGCAGGAGAGCGAGGAGGTTGCCGCACAACTTACCACAGACGCGGGAGCCTTGACACTATATGATATAGCGTGGCACTATCGCCACGAGCTGGCGCCCTCCAGTGACTGGCTAGCAGCGTGGCGCAGCACGACCTTCGAGCCGATATCGCTACGGGGGCGCATGCTGGTTACCACGCCCGAGCTGGCTCCGACACTACCAACGCATGAGCTACAGCTACTCATCGAGGCGTACAATTCGTTTGGCTCGGGCGAGCACCACACGACACGAATGATCCTAGAGCACCTACTCGATTACGATGTGACGGGTGCCCAGGTGATCGACATGGGGTGCGGTACGGGCATCCTCGGCATAGCGGCTCTGTTACTCGGTGCCGACTCGCTTGTAGCGATAGATATTTCGTCCGAATGCGTGACCAATACGCTACACAACCTCCAGCTCAACGGCTTCGCACCCTCGGAGCGCATCAGCGTGCTACATGGAGATGCTGCGCAGCTCTCCGACTACCACGGCAAGGCGGATCTGCTCTTTGCCAATATACACCGCAACATCATCCTACAGGACCTCCCTAACTACGTAGCGGCTGTACAATCAGGTGGCGAAGTGTGGCTCAGTGGCTTTCTCCTCTCCGACCGCACGACCATCTATCAAGCTTTAGAGGCTGTGAAGTTAGAGGTCATTGACGAAGCGACCTCCGAGGAATGGCTTTTCGTGCGTAGCCGCAAAGGGTAGCGAGAGATTTCCTCCATCGGAAGTGCTCTACAGACGCTGTAAAGTGAGACAAAAACAATAGCCGTGAAAAGTTTCAGAGTAAAGAATGAGAGTTTATACTCGCATTTTCTGTATCTTTGTACTATTCAAGACACATAGTGGAATGAGAAGCTAGCTCATCAGATAGCCCTTTTCACTTCCATTGCCGATAAGCCAAATACAATGAGCGAACAAGAGAAAGATATAATGACTGCACCACAGGAAAAAGGTGCTTATTCAGCCAGTAGTATACAGGTACTCGAAGGACTAGAGGCGGTGCGCAAGCGTCCCGCCATGTATATTGGGGACATCAGCGAGAAGGGACTACACCACCTTGTCTACGAGGTGGTCGACAACTCTATCGATGAGGCTCTGGCAGGCTACTGTACCGAGGTACTGGTGGAGATCCTACCAGACAACTCAATCCAAGTGACCGACAACGGTCGCGGTATCCCTGTCGATATGCACGCCAAGGAGGGTAAGAGTGCCCTCGAGGTGGTCATGACGGTACTGCACGCTGGTGGTAAGTTTGACAAGGGGTCCTACAAAGTCTCAGGAGGTCTCCACGGTGTGGGTGTCTCCTGCGTCAATGCGCTCTCCGAGTCGCTTATTGCCGAGGTACATCGTGACGGTAAGATCTATCGTCAGGAGTACAGCCGTGGTAAACCTCTGACGGGCGTTGAAGTGGTCGGTAAAGCCGACGATACGGGTACCCGCATCACCTTCAAGCCTGACGATACGATCTTTCGTGAGACAGTATATAGTAGTGAGACACTCTCACACCGTTTGCGTGAGCTCTCCTATCTAAATGCGGGTCTGCACCTTAAGCTTGTTGACCACAGAGTACACGATGAGGAGGAACAGCCTAAGTCGTGGGTCTTCTACTCGGAGAATGGGCTGAGCGAGTTCGTCCGTTACGTAGATGGTGCTAAGGAGTCGCTCATCCATGATGTGATCCATCATACGACAGAGAAGCAGGGCGTACCCGTTGAGGTGGCGCTGACCTACAACACCTCTTATCAGGAGAACGTCTACACCTACGTCAATGACATTCACACCATCGAGGGCGGTACGCACTTAACAGGCTTCCGCCGTGGACTGACTAGAACGCTCAAGAAGTATGCGACCGACTCGCACCTCCTCGATAAGATCAAAGAGGAGATCTCGGGCGATGACTTCCGTGAGGGTTTGACCGCTATCGTTAGTGTCAAGGTCGCTGAGCCACAGTTTGAGGGACAGACGAAGACGAAGCTCGGAAACAGCGAGATCGTCGGTGTCGTCGATGCAGCCGTCAGCGAGGCTCTAGAGATCTACCTCGAGGAGCACCCCACAGAGGCTAAGCTCATCGTAGACAAGGTCATCTTAGCAGCCCAAGCACGTCACGCAGCACGCCGAGCTCGTGAGCTGGTACAGCGTAAGTCTCCCCTCACAGGCGGTGGACTACCAGGCAAGCTAGCTGACTGCTCCAGCAAAGATCCTAGCGAATGCGAGCTATTCATCGTGGAGGGAGATTCCGCAGGTGGTACCGCCAAGCAGGGACGCGACAGTAAGTACCAGGCGATCCTACCCTTGCGTGGTAAGATCCTCAACGTGGAGAAAGCTATGCAGCACCGCATCCTAGACAATGCGGAGATCAAGAACATCTACACAGCCCTTGGCGTGACGGTCGGCACAGAGGAAGACTCCAAGGCACTCAACCTCTCCAAGCTTCGCTACCACAAGATCATCATCATGACCGATGCCGATGTCGACGGTGCTCACATTGCTACGTTGATCCTCACCTTCTTCTTCCGCAATATGCGTCCGCTCATTGAGAACGGCTACGTCTACATAGCCAATCCTCCACTCTACCTATGCAAGAAAGATCGCATTGAGGAGTACTGCTGGACAGACGAGCAGAAGTCAGACTTCGTTGCTAAGTATGGTAATGGGCAGGAGAATCGCATCAAGATACAGCGATACAAAGGTCTTGGTGAGATGAACGACGTACAGCTCTGGGACACGACAATGAATCCGCAGACGCGTACCCTACGCCAGGTGACCATAGACAACCTCGCAAGCGCCGACTCTGTCTTCTCCATGCTCATGAGCGAAGATGTCGAGCCACGACGTGAGTTCATCGAGGAGAACGCTACCTACGCCAACATTGACGCCTAGCACCTAGCTATGAAGACCAAGCGTGTCGCAGCCCTGACCATGGTGCGCAATGATGACTTCTACCTGCGCAAGTGGACAGCCTACTACGGCCGAGAGTTGGGCGAAGAGCATCTCTACATCTATCTAGATGGCAAGGATCAGCCCCTACCCGACTGGTGTCCTCAAGCTACGGTCGTAGCGGTAGATAAGATCCAAGGGCAGGTAGTTTCTGCCGAGAAAGAGCGACTAGCGTTCCTCTCCGAGCGTGCTAAGGAGCTACTCACGACAGGTGGCTACGACCTCGTCATCGGAGTCGATGCCGACGAAATACTCGTCGTCGACCCGCTCGTTGGGCTGGGACTCAAGGAGTATCTAAGTCAGCGTCATATAGGTGTCAGCGTCTCGGGACTGGGCGTCGATGTAGGGCAGCATCTTGAGCAGGAGGAAGACATTCGAGAGGATCTGCCCTTCCTCCAGCAGCGTCACTATGCGCGACTATCGACACGCTACACCAAGCCATGCGTCATCGCACAGCCAGTCGTCTGGGGATCGGGCTTTCATCGCATCAAGGGACACAACTTCTCCATTGACCCGCAGCTCTATCTCTTTCACTTTGGCTACTTCGATATGAAGCGTATCGAGGCGCGCTTTGCCGATCCTGACCGACGAGAGGCCGGCTGGACAAAGCATATCGCCAAGCGGTCGAAGACTATCCAGCAGGTGACCAACCATAAGGCTCGTCCGTGGGACTCCACAGCACGCCTAGCACGCACACTCCAGACCTATATACGTCCTCCCTATGCGTGGAATAAGCCCGCTATGCTGGGGCTCTGTCTCATCGTCGAGATCCCTGAGCGCTTTCGCAACATCGTCTGAACCATATAAATAGTCTGTCTCGTATGCCTAAGATCTCCGTCATCATCCCTATATATAATGTAGAGAAGTACCTACGACGCTGTCTAGACAGTGTCGTGGCGCAGACCTTCACCGACTGGGAGGCTATCTGCGTCAATGATGGGAGCCCTGACAATAGTGCGCAGATCCTAGCTGAGTACGCTGAGAGAGACTCGCGCTTTAAGATTGTGAACAAAGAGAATGGCGGACTCTCAGACGCTCGCAACGCCGGCATGGCTGTTGCTAAGGGTACTTACGTCAACTTCTTGGATTCGGACGATCTGATCCATCCACAGACCTTTGAGATCGCCTACGCTTTGATCCAGCAAGAGGATGCCGATATCGTCTCTTGGTACAAAGACCCGCTCTTTCGTCCTCGCCTCCTCGTGCGTCATGCGCTAGGGTTAAACATAGATAAGACGATGCCTCGTGGGCTCAAGCGACGCTTCACGTTAGACAAGGTGAAGTATCACACGACCGATGATGTCTTCGCTCACGTCACGGAGTACAGCC
Source organism: uncultured Porphyromonas sp. (assembly GCA_900538385.1). Classification (GTDB taxonomy): domain Bacteria; phylum Bacteroidota; class Bacteroidia; order Bacteroidales; family Porphyromonadaceae; genus Porphyromonas. The sequence goes on along the minus strand of UWSO01000013.1, from coordinate 41,138 downwards.
ATACGAAGATCGAGAACCCGATCAAGCACTTCTACGTGTGGCGTCACTTGCTTCGCAGAAGCCTTGTGGAGGATGTCCCCTTTCTCAAAGGAGTAATCTTCGAAGACTTCCCCTGGTGGAGTGAGGTGATCCTCAAGAATCCCCGGACGGTCATCACAGATCTGCCTTTTTACTACTACTTCCCCAACATCGGATCGATAGACCGCTCCTCTAGTCGGACTAAGAAGGTCAAGAACTGGATCAAAGGCTTGGAGCACACCTATCAGCTCTATGAGGAGCTAGCTACGCCCTACCAGAAGGAGCATTGGCAGCGTGAGTGTATGTGGGCTATGATCAATAATCGTATCGCCTACAAGCTAGAGCAACGCATCACCGACCCTACTGATCGACAGGAGCTGGCGCAAGATCTAGATAAGCTGAACAAGCTGGGGGTGTTTGACCATCCCTTTACCATCGAAGGCGTGAAAGCTCAGCAGAGGTTATTTGCTTTTATCGATCGATACCAGTAGTCCCCAGTCGCACTAAAGAGATGAACATAGCTTTCTTCAATTGGTATGCGATCGATCTGCTCTTTAGTGGCATCGAGAAGGTCTCTCATCGTGTAGCCACAGCTCTAGAGCAGCGAGGACATCATCTCTGCTACGTATGTGTGGACAGTTGGGGTAAGACCGCTCTCAAGCAAAACACCCTCATACTCCCCAACCCCTCTAAGATCAATTCTGAGGAAAATCGCATTGCCCTCAGAGACTTCCTGCGCGCTCACGAAGTCTCCATTTTAGTTTCACACTCTGCTTATAGTCGTAGACTGGCAGTTATGCTCCGAGAGGCGACCGATGAGGCAGGAGCCAAGCTCGTACAGGTACTACACACCACCCCCGACTCGTATCACTATCGATACTGGAGGCACAAAGTGGTCAACCGGGTCGTCAGAGCCTTTATGAATCGCAAGTGGGGCAACTCTTGGCAAAAGATCTACGATCTCTCCGATGCTTTTGTTGTGCTGTGCCAGCCTAGTGCTGAGTTCATCACACAGATTGCTCACATCAAAGACACCTCGAAGTTTGTCGTCATACACAATGCCAATACGTATCTCCCTACAGAGCTAGCCCCCGCCTATGACAAGGAGCCTATCGTGCTCTATGTGGGGCGTCTCGTCAAGGGCAAAGGTATCGAGCACATCCCCGCTATCTGGCGACAAGTATCAGCAGCGCATCCAAACTGGCGACTGGTCGTACTCGGCGATGGCCCCTATCGTGCTACGCTAGAGCAGGCACAGTTAGAGCGCTGTGATATCTTAGGCACGCAAGAGCCTAAGCCTTACTACGAGCGGGCTGCTATCTCTATCTTAACTAGTGACGCTGAGGGGTGGTCGATGGTTCTCACCGAGGCTATGCAGCACGGGGTCGTACCCGTCGCTTTTGACTCCTTTCTAGCCACGGGGGTAGTCTTAGACGAGGGACGTGCTGGCGTGCTGGTGCCTCCATTTGACCTCAACCTCTTTGCTCAGGAGGTCTCCTCGCTGATAGCTGATAGCGATAGACGCAGAGCTATGGCAGCACACGCTAGAGAGTATGTGCAGACCTTTGATATAGACCATATTATTACAGACTGGGAGAGACTCTTTGAGAGATTGTCATAATCCGTAGAGCTGGGAACACTCTACTGGTAAATCCGAACTTAAAGCTTCTATCATATCGAATGATTACAACCAAATCACGTTGGGTAGCGATCGCCTGTCACACGCTCTGGGCTATTGTACTGATGCAGCTGTGCCGACTGCTCTACTTCTTCTACAACCAATCTTTCTTTCCCTCGGTAGATGGCTGGCAGTTGATCCGTCTCATGCAGGGTGGCTACATCCTAGACATGGTCGCCATCGCATACGGACTGCTACTCTACTACCTGATGATGATCGTAGGCGCTTACCTACCTAGACGGGTCGAGATGAGTAGCTGGTATCGCTGGATACGCCATATAGCATACATCTTGCCACTAGGGTTCTTCATCTTCCTCAATGTCTCAGACACGGGCTACTATCCCTTCGTACTGAGGCGAGCAAATAGTGACATCTTCCGAGAGTTTCAGGGGAAGAGTATGTTTAGCTTCTACAAAGACTTCGTTGTAGAGTTTTGGCCACTCACCATAGCGTTTTTCGTCTTGCTCGCTCTAGCCATAGCAGGCTACTGGCTGGTGCAGTACCAGCGCGAGGCGCGCTCCTCTCGTCGCTCTTATTGGGTAGACGGTACCTGTACACTAGGCATGGTCATCTTCCTCTTTTTCAGTATGCGTGGGCGTTGGGACTTCGTAGGCAAGCCAGTATCGACGATGCAGTTCTTTTCCTATACGACAGATCCACAGCAATTCCCCATACTGCAAAACACCCCCATCGCCGTAACCAAAGATGCCGCCTCACGGCAGCTCTTCACCTTCTACACAAACGAAGAGCTCCCTACCATCTTCACACCCTACTATCAGGCGGCTCCACTCTCAGAGAGCGATACGCTCTTTGGCTCTATGCAGGGGCGCAACGTCGTCGTGATCATCTTAGAGAGTATGGCGCGCGAGTACACCGGCTACCTCAATCGGTATATCGATGGATACCCAAGCTACACCCCCTACCTCGATAGCTTGATGCCACACACGCTCTATGCGCAGTACGGCTTTGCCTCTGGCAAGCGATCCGTTGAGTCCTTCCCCTCTATTTTCGTCTCGCTACCTTCGTTTGGTGGCACCTTCGATGAAGAGGCGTGGACTATGGATAACTACCAGCACTTCAACTCCTATGACACTGGCCTACCACTATCACTAGGAGATTACGGCTATCATCTCAAGTTTTACCACGGTGATGAGGCGGGGGCTATGGGCTTCTACTCATTTCTCAATCGCCTTGGTGTACAGGATCAATACACAGCTCAGGACTACCTGGCAGCATACCCTGAGGAGTCTGATGCAAAGGTCTGTACATGGGGTATCCACGACCTACCCTTCGAGCAGGCTATGGCTGAAGATATGAAGTCGCTCCGAGAGCCATTTGGAGCCTTCTTCTTCTCGCTCTCTAATCATAGCCCTTTTGACATGCCCAAAGACTATAAGGGTCACTTGAAGCGAGGTACGCTTCCGATCCATCAGACAGTTCAATATGCTGATGAAGCTCTCCGAGAGTTTTTCGAGCGGGTCAAAGAGGAGCCGTGGTATCGTAATACGCTCTTCATCATCACGGCCGATCATACGAGCCTTAGTGACCATCCTAAGTATGCTAACCTGGCGGGACAAGCTGCAGCGCCCATTCTCTTTTTCGATCCTCAAGGCAAGCTACAAGGAGAGATCAGCAACTATGTCGTGCAGCACATAGACATCCTCCCCACCCTCCTCTACCTGCTCGGTATCACGGAGCCAGTGCTGAGCTACGGGAGTAACATCTTCGACCAGCAGGCAGAGCACTATGCGATCAACTTCTACCACAACCAGTACCTCTTCTTCACGAAGGCACTCACGCTCACGATGACCACCGATGGTCAGGTCAGCGTCCAGAAGCCAGCGGCCTACCTGCAGACGGAGCCCGATCGCGTCATCGCCCCTACCTCGTCAGAGGTGTCGCACTACACAGCACTCTTTAAGGCGATCGTACAGGACTACAACTACCGCGTCCTCAAGAGCTCCTTCTCACTAAGAGATGTGACTCCAAAGGCATCAGACTAGCCCGACAAAATCTCGCTTGCTGTAATTTGTAGTGTAGCTCGCACGGGAATTAAACGACTCTCGAACGATAGCCACGTGGAAAATCTCAAACGTCCACGTGGCTATTTTTTATTTTCCACGTGGCGGCGAAACATTTCCTCCGAAGTTTCATTTGATTCTTCCGAAGTTTTCTCCGTTTCTTCCGAAGTTTCATCTCACGCCCACGTGGAAAACATTTCATATCTCCGTGGGAATTTACGATTATCCACGTGAGGATAGAGGTACCATCCATCCGTACGTCCCTACCAAGGGTTGCACGTGAGATTTGCGGAGTTGAGACTAGGGCTGATCTTCATCGGATAGAGATATTTTTCGTAACTTAGCCATCTGAAAGTAGAGGTCTCTCTCAGCTTTTAGCTCGATGAGTGACACCTGCTGGGTGAGGGTGGACAACTTGGAGAGGGCACTTCTCTCGGAGTCTCGTCTACCAGCCTCTACGACCAAGCGAATAAAACACAATTGACTCTATGGAAGATAGTATAGATAGGATTATCCCGGTGGATATTGAGGACGAAATGAAGACCTCTTACATTGACTACTCAATGTCTGTCATCGTATCTCGTGCACTACCCGATGTGCGTGATGGTCTCAAGCCTGTGCATCGTCGTGTACTCTACTCGATGAATGAGAGTGGCAATACCTATAATAATCCTACCCGTAAGTGTGCACGCGCCGTCGGTGATATATTAGGTAAGTATCACCCCCATGGCGACAGCTCCGTATATAACACATTGGTACGTCTCGCACAGGGCTGGAACATGCGTTACCCACTCGTACAGGGACAGGGTAATTTTGGTTCTATCGACGGGGACTCTCCCGCTGCGATGCGTTACACCGAGTCGAGGCTCAATCAGTTTGCACAGGAGATGCTCCGTGACATTGACATGGAGACAGTGGACTTTCAGGACAACTTCGACGGAGACTTTAAGGAGCCGACTGTACTACCTTGTCGTATCCCGAATCTTCTGATCAATGGTGCTGCGGGTATCGCTGTCGGTATGGCGACCAATATGGCTCCGCACAACCTTACTGAGACGCTCAATGCTTGTATCGCTTACATCGATGCACGTGGCGAGATCACGGTCGATGAATTGATGCAGTATGTCAAGGCACCTGATTTCCCCACGGGCGGTGTCATCTACGGCTACGAGGGGGTCAAAGAGGCCTTCCATACGGGCCGCGGACGTATCGTGATACGTGGCAAGGCGGACATAGAGGAGCACCATGGCCATGAGCAAATCATCATCCGTGAGATACCTTATCAAGTACGCAAGAGCGACATGGTCGCTAAGATCGCCCAGTTGGTCAACGAGAAGAAGATCAACGGCATCAGTGACATATCCGATGAGTCAAGCAATAAGGGAATCCGTATTGTCATCGATATAAAGAAGGATGCCAACGCTGGCGTCGTACTTAACTACCTATATAAGTACTCCGACCTGGAGAGCTACTTTAGTGTCAATAACATTGCGCTAGTTCACGGTCGTCCTCGTCTGCTCAACCTTAAGGACCTCATCGGACACTTCGTCGATCACCGCCACGAGGTGGTGACACGTCGTGCGCAGTATGAGCTTCGCAAGGCTCAGGAGCGTATCCACATCTTGGAGGGCTTGATCATTGCGGTAGACAACATTGACGAGGTCATACGCATCATACGCTCTAGTGAGGAGACTCGAGAGGCGATGAATCGACTGATGGAGGCGTTCAACCTCTCGGAGCTACAAGCCCGTGCTATCGTCGATATGCGTCTACGACAGCTCACGAAGCTCGATATTGACAAGTTGGAGCATGAGTACAATGAGCTCAAGGAGCGTATCGACTACCTGAATCTCTTCCTCAGTGACATCAATATGCGTATGGAGCTGATACAGGAGGAGTGCCGTGAGATCATCGACAAGTATGGCGATGAGCGTCGCTCGGAGATCGTATATGCTTCGGAAGACTTGAATCCCGAGGACTTCTACGCCGATGAAGATATGGTGATTACCATCTCTCACCTAGGATATATCAAGCGTACGCCCCTCTCGGAGTTCCGCACGCAGACGCGTGGCGGTGTCGGTGTCAAGGGTGCCGATAGTCGTGACGAAGACTTTGTCGAGTACATCTACTCAGCGACGATGCACGCCACGATGATGCTCTTTACCGCTACGGGACGTGTCTACTGGCTCAGAGTCTTTGAGATACCCGAGGGGTCCAAGAGCTCTAAGGGCAGACATATCCAGAACCTCCTAGACCTTGACGAGGAGAACCGTATCACAGCTTTCCTACGTATCAAGAACTTAACAACAGACGAGGAGTTTGTCAATACGCACTACCTTGTCTTCGCTACTGAGCAAGGCTTGATCAAGAAGACGCTCCTAGCTCACTACGCCAACCCACGCAAGACGGGTGTTCGCGCGATCAACCTACGTGACGATGATCAGGTCGTCTCGGTGGCTCTCTCGAATGGTAGCTGCGAGATATTCCTTGCCAACCGCAACGGACGCTGTGTTCGCTTTAACGAGCAGGAGGTACGTCCTATGGGACGCACAGCGACAGGCGTTCGTGGCATTCGTCTCGATGACGATCCCAACGACAAGGTCGTCGGTATGGTCGTACATCGCTTGAAGAACAGCGACGAGACGATCCTCGTCATCAGCGAGAAGGGCTATGGTAAGCGTTCGCTAATCGATGACTATCGCATCACCAAGCGTGGCGCCAAGGGTGTCAAGACGATCAATGTGACCGACAAGACAGGTCAGCTCATCGATATACGTGCCGTAGAGGATGATGACAACATCATGATCATCAATAAGAGTGGCGTCGCTATACGCCTCTCCATGGAGCAGGTACGTGTCATGGGACGTGCTACTCAGGGGGTCAAGATGATAGATCTCAATAAACGTTCGGACGAAATTGCATCTATATGTAATGTAGTGGCTGAGGAAGAGGAGCCAGAGCTTCTTGACGAGGCTGACCTGGACGACCCCTCGGAGTTTGTCCCTCAGGAGGAGGATCTGCAAGGATCAGGCTCAGACGAGGAGCTAGAGGTCAACGATGATCAAGAGTAGGCTTCGCTAGCTAGACACTACAAGAGAACTAGAATACAAACCAGTAACATCTACTTGAAATATGAAAACAACACGCAAAGTAACCCTAGTGCTACTCGTGCTGATGAGTGCACTAACACTCGGATGCGCACAGACCTCAAACGTCAAAGGTGCTGACCGCCTATCCGATGCGAGCAAGCCTGACTATCCTGGAGCGCGCGCGCTAATCCAGCAGGCTCTTGAGAATCCTGAGACCAAGGACGACGCCAAGACCTGGTACACAGCAGGACTCATTGAGGAGCGTGCCTTCACAGGTGAAAACCAGAAGAGCCTCAAGGGTGAGCCACAGGACCTTCCCAACATGTACAAGGCTCTACTCGCTATGCACGAGTACTACACAAAGACCTACGAGATTGACCACCAGCCCAATGACAAGGGTAAGGTGCGCCCTAAGTTTGAGAAGAAGATCTCTAAAGCTTACGAGGACAACCTCCTCTACTACATCAACGCCGGAGGATACTACATGGAGCAAAAGGACTTCAAGAGTGCGCTCAAGGCATTTCAGGCATTTAGAGAGATCAAGCGCTCTCCTCTGTTCGAAGGTGAGAAGCTTGCACAGACCGACTCTAACTCGCTGATGGTTGACTTCTTTGCCATCATCACAGCTTATCAGGCTGGTGACAAGCAGCTCGCTATCAAGTATGGTGAGGAGCTTAAGGGCAACGGGTATCGTCAGAATGAGGTGTACCAGATCCTCGCTCAGACCTACATCGAGGAGGGCGACACGACCAACTATATCACAACGATGCGAGATGGTCTCAAGCTCTTCCCCAAGGAGCCATACTACTCTGTCAATCTGATCAATACTTACATTGCACAGAACAAGTATGATGAGGCGCGCACTTTCCTCGCTCAGGCTATCGAGCTCAACCCCGAGAACCCCCAGCTCTATGACGTGATGGGCAAGCTCTACGAGGAGAGCAATGAGGAGGAAGCGATCAAGTGGTTTAGCAAGGCGCTGGAAGTAGATCCTAACTATGTCGAGTCGCTCTGTAACCTCGGACGTATCTATTACAACGAGGCTGTAGAGGTCTCTGACAAGGAGGAAGGCGGTATGGCTGCTGCTCAGGAAAAGCGTAAAGCACTACTCAACAAGGCTCTTCCCTACCTCCAGAAGGCTTACAGCATCAACCCAGATGCGTCTTACTACCTACTCGGTAATATCTACTACGCACTGGGCGACAACGCTAAGTACGAGGAGATTCAAGCTGCTCACGGCAACTAATCGCAGAGAGACTCGCTAGTCTCGAGCTAAGCGAATAGACAAAAAGGAGACAGATACCCATGGCGGGTGTCTGTCTCCTTTTTATTTGCTTTCTGCTGGAGCGAAGTCAAAGAGAAAGGCATTCTTTCTTTGCCCGTATCATACTGGCTTAGTTATACATACGAGTTCCAAAAACAGTTCCTCTCTTGGAACTTTAAAGTTCCAAGGGGGGAACTCTTTAGTTCCAAGGCAGGAACTTTTTAGTTCCAACGGTGGAACTTTTCGGTTCCAAGGGAGGAACCGTTTATCGGACAACGATAGATAAGTACTAACTGTATGATCGAAGACTCTTTGTCGTTCGGTCAAAGATCTGTAACTTTGGGACGATGAACAAGCTATGGACGCTTTGCTGGCTCCTCCTAGCCCTTGCAGGCTCACTCTCGGGAGGAGAGATATTCCCGCATCACATCTATACGGCAGAGGTACAGACTCTACAATGTCAGGTGTGGCGTGACGGGGAGCCGATCGCTATACCCTACCCGATCGCCCGCTTGGCTAGTGGCGATGAGGAGATTGTGGTGAGCTTTGACCTCGCAGACCCTGTTCCGCACCGCATCCACTACCAGCTGGAGCTGTGTGATGCCGACTGGCAGATCAATGACCGTATGGCTCTCAGCGAATACCTCGACGGCTGGATCGGAACGCGCTGGCAGACGGACGAGAGTACCCCTTCGGAAGCCACGAGCGTAGCCTATCGCCACTACGAGCTACGCCTCGGAGGTGCCTCCGTACTACAGCCGCTCCTCTCAGGCAATTACCGCCTCTCCGCCTGGTGCGAAGAGCTGCAAGAGGAGCCTATCTTCGTCACCAGCTTCGCCCTTTATGAGCCTCTAGCCGAGGTTGCTCAGCAGGTGGTGCCGACGACGCCTGAGGGCAACTACTCCCGCTTTCAGCAAGTGGAGCTAGAGCTAACCTTTTCCCCCACACTGACTACCGATCCACTCACTGAGCTACTCGTGACGGTCGGACAAAACGGCTCCTCCACCCGCTACCAGCAACTCACTCGCCCCACCTCTCTTGCTCCTGGGCGCCTCTCCTTCAGAGGGCATGACGGAGCCACCTTCGCTGCGGGCAATGAATGGCGTGCTTACGAGATATTGTCGCCCTACGAGGCGAATATGGGCGTGGAGCATCTGAATAGTCAGGAGTCCCCTACAGTAGCCACCCTTTATCTAGACCACCCGACGAATGGTAGCTACATAACCACCCCTGATGCCAATGGCTATCGCAAAGTTCGTCAGACAGACTACGACCCGTACTACGATGAGACCATGACAGACTACTACTTCATCACTTGGCGACTGGCTTTAGAGGATCCGCTCAGGTATGGCACTCCGTTTATCGAAGGCGCGGCCTTTGACGCACTGCCTAAGGAGCAGCGCACGCTGCGCTACAACCGCGAAACAGGCTACTTCGAGCTATCGCTCCTCGTCAAGGGGGGCTACGTCAGCTACCGATACAGTACCTCGCCATCGCCCGCTCCCCTAGCCAGCAACGCTATCGAGGGCGACTACTACCAAACAGAGAACCAATACACGACCCTCGTCTACCTCACCTCCCCCATGCTGCGCTATCAAAGACTGGTAGCCGTAAAGTAATCCCCAATACTATGGACAAAAAGACCGCAACCATCTATCGCCTCATGTACCTCCGGCTCAAGAGCATCGAGCAGTACGCTAAGCAGAGCGAAGCTATCCAAATGCGCCAGTTCAAGCGCATCATGCGTGTACTACGTGGCACCGCCTACGAGCAGTCCCTCACGAGCGAGCCTATCCGCTCCTACAGCGACTACCAGCGCATCGTCCCGATCGTCGAGTACGAGGAGCTACGCCCCTGGGTAGAGCGTATGCTACAGGGAGAGCGCAATCAGCTGATCAAGGGTAGTTGCCGTTGGTTCGCCACCTCTAGTGGCACCTCGGGAGGTCGCAGCAAGTACCTTCCCGTACCTGGATTGCATCTGCAGAGTTGCCACTATCAGGGTGCCAAAGATGCGCTCTGGCTTTACCTAGACACACGACCCGACAGTGAGTTCTTTGCGCACAAGAGCTTAGTCATCGGGGGAAGCCACAAGCCGACTGAGTTTGCCGCAGGCACCCACACGGGCGACCTCTCTGCCATATTGGTGGAAAACATGCCTGCCCTAGGACAGATGTACCGCGTTCCCTCCAAGCAGACTCTCCTCATGAGTGAATGGACCGCCAAGATGCGACAGATCGTCCGGGAGGTAGCAACAGCAGATGTGGGCAGTCTCTCGGGCGTGCCGAGCTGGATGCTCGAGACCATCATGGCAATCCTAGAGTATACAGGGCAGGAGAACCTTTCAGAGGTGTGGCCACACCTCGAAGTCTTCTTTCACGGGGGTATCAGCTTCGATCCGTATCGTGAGCGCTACCGTCAAGTCATTCCGTCCGAGCGGATGCAGTACCGTGAGACCTACAATGCGAGCGAGGGCTTCTTCGGTGTTCAAGACGACCTCACTTCCAGCTCTATGCTCCTGATGCAGGACTACGGCATCTTCTATGAGTTCATCCCAATGTCTCAGTTTGATGCACCCGACCGTCAAGCTATACCGCTAGCCGACGTACAGAAAGGGGTCAACTATGCGCTCGTCATCTCCACCCTCGGAGGGCTCTACCGCTACATCATCGGCGACACGGTCATGTTCACCGAGCTGCACCCCTATAAGTTCATCATCACGGGACGTACGCAGAGCTTTATCAATGCCTTCGGCGAGGAACTGATGGTTCACAACACGACCACAGCCATCTCGCACGTTGCCCAGGAGATGGGCGTCACGGTGCGCGACTACACGGTGGCACCGCGCTTCTGCCTAGAGACGGCGAATGGCTATCACGAGTGGATCGTAGAGTTTGACACACCGCCAGCCGATCCAAACCACTTCATCGAGCGCATCGACCAAGAGCTCCGCACGCTCAATAGTGACTACGAGGCAAAGCGCTATGCTGATATGGCGCTCCTGATGCCCCGTCTGGTGGTTGCTCGGCGAGGGCTCTTCAACGACTGGCTCGAGGAACAAGGCAAGCTCGGTGGGCAGCACAAGATACCCCGCCTGCGGAGCAATGCCGAGCTCAACGATCGCCTCATCGAGCTCAACAAGTAGCCACAACATCAACCACACGTCTCCCTCACAATGAAGAAAGCGTCAGCCTCGCTCGTGCGAGACTGACGCTTTCTGTTGTGCTAGTGCTCTATTCGTTAGATCATATCGGTGACCTCCCAGGCGAAGGCTCTCAGCCCTTGCTTCGGATTGTCTTGGTCGATCTGATGCAGTGCCGCGAGGAGTCGCTCGGCTCGCTCAGCGTCCGTAATAACCATCATAGCGCCATTGGTCGTCGGCCAGGCGTGGCTACCAAGATGCGGTTCGCCCGTTGCGGAGCCACGTCCGTAGACTTCGCTCCACTCGGTATAGCCCTTGGCATTGTGCTGCTCGAGGGTGCGCAGAACGAGCCCATGCAGGGCACTGTTGTAGACGATGAAGATTGCCTTTTGTCTATTCATAGCTTAGTGGTGGTTTCTGAGACTTTTCTTGCGGCGACGCCTTATCTGACGGCGAGAGACCAGCGCATAGATACAGGGGATCAGGAGGAGCGTGACCAGCGTCGAGATGGTCAGACCAAAGGCCACCGTGACACCCATCGGCTGCCACATCTCGCTACCCTCACCGATGCCGATAGCCATCGGTACCATACCGAAGACGGTCGTGAGGGTCGTCATCAGCACAGGGCGCAGACGCGACGCTCCCGCATGGAGCAGCGCTGTGCGTACGGACATGCCACGCTCACGATTGAGTATGGTGTAGTCGATCAGGACGATACCATTCTTCACCACGATACCGACGAGCATGATCGCTCCGATGAAGGCAATGATACTCAGGGGGACACCCGTCACGAGCAAACCGATGATGACGCCCGTAAAGGCAAAGGGCACGGAAAACATAATGACAAATGGGGAGGCCAAGCTCTCAAACTCCGCAGCCATCACGATGAAGACCAGGAAGACAATGAGCAGCAGGAGCGTTCCTAAGTCTGCAAAAGCCTCTTGCTGCTGCTCGAAAGCTCCTGTGATCTCGTAGCTCACCCCCTCGGGCATATCGATTCCATCGAGGGTCTTCTGAGCGGTGCGGACGAGGTCTGAGAGGGCAGCTTTGGGCGCTGGCGTGAGCGCAATGGTGACGACACGAGAGCGGTCTTTCTGGTAAATGGCAGGAGGCGCAAAGTGCTCCACGACCTTGCCCAGTTCGCCTAGTCGTACGCTCGTTCCTTGCGGGGTGCGTACGAGTGTCTGAGCGACGTCGTCTAGCGAGCGTCTGAACTCAGGTGCCAAGCGCACACGGATCTCATACTCCTGCCCATCCTCACGATAGAAGGAGGCGGTGGCTCCGTAGATGCTGTTGCGCAGATAGCTCGCTGCCATACTATTGGTCAAGCCATGCTCGGCGAGGCGCTGTGGGTCGAAGATGACCTGGTACTCAGGCATAAACTCGTCCCGATTGCTCAGAGCCTGCGCGCAAGCTGGCGACTTACTAATCTCTGCCATAAACGCTTTGGAGATCTGATCGGTGACGGCAAAGTCGTGCCCGTAGATATCGACATTGACACTATTTTGCTGTCCTCCCCCACCGGTCTGAGCAGAGACATTGTACTGCTTGATACCAGGCGTGGCACTGAGATCACGACGCATCTCGGCAGCAATCTCTTGAGAGGAACGCTTGCGCTCGGACGCATCAACCAGCTTGATATTGAAAGAAAGGATATTGTCGCCATTATCCTGCGCTAGCGTCGAAGCACCAGACTGAAAAGCATCAGCCTGACCCGTGGAGAACTGGAGCATCTCTATCTCGGGGTACTTCTTGTGCCACTCCTCAGTGAGGCGATGCCCCTCAGCGAGCGGACGATCTATGGTAGTGCCTACGGGGTAATTGACCTTGGCAAAAATATAGCCACCATCGCCTTGTGGCATGAACTCCGTCTTGATCAGCGATCCGAGCGTGAGCGATAGTGCGAAGATGCCTAAGGACAAGCCTACCGTGAGCCACTTGTGTCGTAGCACCCAGGCGAGCGTGTGCTGGTAGAGCACCGTCAGTCGCTGGATGAAGTCGTTGAAGGGGCGTAGAATCTTTTGGGATACCTTTCCCTCCTGGCGCTGACGATTAGCTCGGAGCATGTGGGCACAGAGCGTAGGTGTTAGGGCAAGCGCACAGATGGTTGAGACGATCATCACGATACTAACGATCCAGCCAAGCTGACGGAAGAGTAGTCCCGCCATGCCCTGCATCATCACCATCGGGAGGAAGACGGCCAGCATCGTCAGCGTAGAGGCGATGACTGAGAGTGCCACCTCGTTGGTCGCATGGACGGCAGCTTGCTTCGGATAGCTTCCCCGCTCGATGTGGTTGGTGATATTCTCAAGCACCACGATCGCGTCGTCCACCACCATACCGATGGCTATGGAGAGCGAGCTGAGCGAGATGATGTTGAGCGAGTTGCCCGTCAGCAGTAGGTATATAAAGGCCGAGAGCAGCGATATTGGGATCGTCAGAACGATGATAAAGGTGGCGCGCCATCGGCCTAAGAAGAGCAGCACGATGAGCATCACGACGCAGAAGGTGATGCCGATCGTCGAGCTCAGACTATTGATCGAGCGCACGATGAAGTCGCTCTGATCCATAATCACCTCTATCTTGATGTCCGAGGGGAGGTTCTTCACGATCTGCGGGAGTGCCTTGAGGACACGCTTATTCACCTGTACTGTGTTGGCACCCGACTGCTTCATCAACATGAGCATGGCACCCCTCTGGTTGTCCACGTAAGCGAGCGTTTGCTGCTCAGGATCGCCATCTACGATGCTCGCCACGTCTCGCAGATAGATGGTCCGGCCAGCGAAGCTCGTTATGGGTAGCTCCTCTAACTGCTTCGGATCAACGATCTCACCGATAGCTCGGAGGGAGATTTTGCTCGTCTCTAGGTTCATCGACCCAGCCGAGATGTTGCGGTTTGCGACCGCAATGAGGTTGCTCACATCACTGACCGTGATGCCGTAGCTCTCGAGCTTGTGCGGATCACAGTAGACGTTGATCTGTCGTTGTCTAGCGCCTAGCAGGTTGACGCCTCCCACCCCGTCAATGCGTCCTAGAGGGGTTATCAACTGATCATTTAGGATTTTGTAGAGCGACTTGGAGCTAGCGTCCGACTTGATCGAGAGCATGAGGATAGGTAGGTCATCCATGCCAAACTTGATAATGTTTGGCGTGCCAGCCCCGTCGGGGAGTGCCTCCGCGATAGCACTGATCTTGTCGCGGGTATCGTTGATTGCATTTTCTATGTCCAGTCCCTCTCGGAGCTCCAGCGTGACGACAGAGACATTTTCCTTGCTTTGCGAGGTAATGTGCTTGACTCCGTTGATACCGTTGAGGACGTTTTGGATTGGCTTGGTAATGTTGTTTTCCACCTCTTCAGGAGCGGCTCCCGAGTAAGAAGTGACGACCATGACCCGATTGATCTGCATATCGGGCAGGAGATCTATCGGCAGGCGTGTCAAGGCAAAAAGACCCAAGACGACCACCCCGACGAAGATCATGATCGTGGTGACAGGACGACGTACGGCTGATTGATAAAGACTCATAAGCTAAAGGCGAGGATCTGTGTGTTGGGAAAGACTACTGCTGAGCCTGCGAAATCTGTACAGGCATCTGATCAGACAGGATGCTAGCTCCAGTCGTGACTACGACATCGCCTGAGGAGACGCCCTCACGGATCGCGGTGTACTTGCCGATGGTACGCTCTACGACAACTACCTGCCGATGGGCGATGCCGTCTCGTACGATGTAGACGCACTGCTCAGCGCTGCCTATCTGCTTGACGATGCTCTCTGTGGGGACGACCGTATACTCCTTGTCGCCTAGATTGATCGAGACACGAGCATACTGTCCAGGCACTAGCTTGCGCTCGGGATTGGTCGCCTCGATTTCCATGGTAAAGGTGTGGGTCTGTGGATTGATCGTCGGATACTTGAGCGAAATCTTGCCGGTAAAAGTCTCATCAGGCAGGGACTCCGAAGTAATCGTCACAGGCATTCCTTTGGTCATCTGCCCGTAGTAACGCTCCGAGGGATTGATTCGTAGCACCACTGGGTTGACCTGCTCCACAACGAGTAGAGGCATCTGCGGCGACATCATATCGCCCGCATCGTAGTTGCGCGCTGTGACCACCCCTGAGATAGGGCTACGGAGCTGCGTATTCTCCTTTATATTATTGTAGCTCGTCTGAGCCAGCGTGAGGGCTCGCTGCGTCGCCTCCCAGTCCGACTGCGAGATACCGCCTATCTTGTATAGTTCATCTATACGAGCCAGTGCGCTCTTTCGCTCCTCAAGCTGCAGACGCGCCTGCTCTAGCTGGCTGTGATCCATCTCAGCGAGGAGCTGTCCACGAGAGACCGGCTGCCCCACCTCTACATAGATGCGCTTGATGCGGGAGGCCATCTGCGGAGCTATCTGGTTAGTCACCTTAGCCTCGACCGTGCTGGTGTACTCCTGCATATCTGGGAGCGTCTGCACCGAGACAGTCGCCACCTCTACATGCTTGATGTCTGTCGAATCGATCGTATGCGAAAAGGTCGTCTTACCCTCCTTGCTCGCCGACTGACAACTGGTAAGAGAGACGAGTGCTAGGCTCAGTGCTATCGGAGCAAGTGTACGTATAGAGAGAAACATAGGATATTGTTTTTGGCTTAATAGGATATGTAGCGTTAGAAGTATCGTGTCATTCGTTTGATCGAGTTGAGACGCTCCTCGTAATCATTGCTTGCATCGGAGGAGAGCGGTGTCTCTGGGGCTATGAGCTGCTCTATCTCGACACCCGCTATGAGGTAGTCGTAGAGCGCTTGTGTCTGGTTGAGACGTGCTTGCAGTAGTGCTAGCTCAGCATCGTTGACCTCTAGGAGCGTGCCCATGCCCTTGTCGTACATACGCTGTGCGATGGTGTAGCCTCGCTCGGCTGTCGCCTGTATCTGTGTCGCTGAGCTGTACTGCTCCTGAGCTTTGCGCGCTTGATCTCGCTGATGCTGCATACCGAGCGTGAGTGACCGTTCAGCATCTTGTCGCTGAAGCTTTAAGAGCAAAGCTCGCCCCTTAGCTTGTCGCGTCGTGTAGTAGTTCTTGAGCCCTGTAAAGAGTGGAAATTGGAACTGAAGACTCACGACAGAAAAGGGAACCCAGAGACGACTCTTCGAGAGATCAAAGTCGTTTGACGAAAAGTTGTAATTGTAGTTTGCACCCAACGAAATCGAAGGCACCCAGCTCAGCTTGGAGAGCTTGATACTCTCGTCCGCTATCTGCTGCTGTAGCTCTAATGCCCGCAAGGTTGGATTGGTCGTGAGCCATAGCGAGTCGGTTGTCGGTACCTGGGCTATTAGTTGCTGGCTCTCTGCTTGGTAGTCCTGAAGGTGTCCCACCAATCGCAGACCTGTGTGAGGGTCTAAACCTAGTAGCACTGCTAGCTGCATATAAGCTAGAGCCACTCCCTGCTCCGCTTGTAGTACCGAGGGCTTGATATTGGCATACTGTACCTCAGCACGCATCTTGTCGTACTCAGCCACGAGCCCCGCCTCATAGCGCTGTGTGACACGCTCTAGGTTCAGCTCCGCATTGCGCATACTCTGCTGCAATGTCTCGCAAGACTCTTGTGCGAGGAGTACTGTGTAAAACGCTTTCTTAATCTGCCCGACCAACTCCTGACGAGACTGCGTAGCCTGCTGTAATGCTAAGTCAACCTGCTTACGGTTGATCTGTAGTGCCTTCCATAGCGTTGCATTGACGAGTGGCATGCCAGCTTGTAGCCCCAGCTGTATATTGTGCGTACGTCCCACCTCGATACCATCTTCCATACCGGGCATAGCGCCCATGCCGGGCATCCCGTCGAAATAGATGCGCTGCTTTTTGAGCGTGTAGCCGTAGTTGCCCGAGAGCGAGAGCTGCGGGTAGAGTGCACTTTGAGCCTCCCGCTCAGCATACATTTGGTTGACCAGCGCCACGTCCTTGCCCAGCACCACGGGGCTCTGCTCCAGCCCGAGAGCGATGCTCTCGTCCAGCGTCAGCTCAAGCGTGTCCGGTTGCTGCGCTGAGATCGTCAGCGTAAGCAGTAATAACCACGGTAGCATCATATAGCGCCACCCAGAGATGAGATGTTTCTGTTGTCTCATATATAATAAGGTGTATAGCGAGACCCCTTCCAGAGCAAGAATGTCCGAATGGGGTTCTTCAAGAATACCAACTTAGAGGCGAATAGGACTTTTTCGTTTAATCTGGCAACACCCTTTTGATGCTTCCGCCGTGTTCCTTTAACCGACTAGCACCACAAAGCCTATAGCGTGCGTTCGGTGCGACACCTTCACCGATTTTCTCTACGTGACAGTACTACGTTGTACTGCCGTGCGGCTCTATCGTCGTCCAAGACGATAGCACTGAGGACAGACTCCCCAGTAGATCAGTAGCGGCGTGACGTCGCTGTATCGAGGAGGCGTGACCGTCTGTAGCTCTGTCAGCGCTACAGCGCTACGATGGAGAAGCGCTGAGCCACAGTGCCGGCAAAGCTGTAAAGCCTTGCCAAGACACAGTGACTTACGTACCAATGATCCTGCTAGCCCCATCGGCAGAGGTAGCAGGATACCAATCTTGAGAAAAAGATCTACGCAAGTATAGATCGTCGTCTCTCCGATAGCCATCCCGCGCTCCTTAACGAGCGTTATCAGATCCTCTGGCGAGAAGATTCCCATCTGCTCCCCTATCAACTCAAGGATAGCTTCGCGTGTGCGACTACGATTTAACCCCTGCTCCTCGATATAGTTTTGTAGCAAGAGTCGCTCCTTAGCCTTAAGACTCTCTGAGAGACGAGACATACGACCTAGCTGCGACTAGAGACCAAACTCTTGTCTGATACGCTCCACATAGTCCAGCTTCTCCCAAGGGAAGAGCTCGACCTCTATCTCGATAGTGCCTCTGTGGAATGTCTCAAAACTCTTCTTGACCCGACGCACATCACGACCGAAGTGACCATAAGCGGCGGTCTCCTCATAGATCGGCTTGCGTAGGTCAAAGCGCTGCTCGATAGCATACGGCCTCAGATCAAAGATGCGCAAGATGCGCTGTGCTATCTCGCCATCGCTCATATCGATCGTCTTGCCCGAAGTGTGGACGTAAATGCTCACAGGCTCTGCGACACCAATAGCGTATGAGATCTGTACCAGCATCTCTGAGCAAATGCCCGCAGCGACCATATTTTTGGCGATGTGACGTGCCGCATAGGCTCCAGAGCGGTCTACCTTAGAGCTATCCTTGCCCGAGAAGGCGCCACCACCATGGGAAGCGCGACCACCGTAAGTGTCCACGATGATCTTACGTCCTGTGAGTCCCGTATCTCCGTGAGGACCACCTATGACAAACTTACCCGTGGGGTTGACCAGCAGGCGGTACTCCTGCACCGCAAAGAGATCAGCGTACTGCGGATAGTACTTCTCCACACGAGGGAGTAGGTAACGGCGTATATCCTCCGTGATTTGCTCCTGCATCTTGAGGTCGGCGGCATGCTGCGCCTCGTAAGAGCTATCGGCAGGCTTGATAAACTCATCGTGCTGCGTGCTCAAGACGATCGTATCGATACGCACGGGGTGGTTTTGCTCATCATACTCTACCGTCACCTGACTCTTAGCATCAGGTCGTAGGTAAGGCATCAGCTCAGGCTCCTTCTTGCGTATCTCTGAGAGCTCGAAGAGGAGCGCATTAGAAAGGTCTAGAGACAGAGGCATATAGTTAGCCGTCTCGGTCGTTGCATAGCCAAACATCATGCCCTGGTCGCCAGCGCCCTGCTCCTCAGGGTTGTCGCGATCCACACCACGGTTGATATCGTTACTCTGATCATGGATAGCGCTCAGTATGCCACAGCTATGAGCGTCAAAGCCATACTCAGGCTTGTTGTACCCGATACGATCGACCACCTGTCTCACGGTCGCATCTAGATCTACATAAGCATTGCTGCGCACCTCGCCAGACACGATCACCTGTCCTGTGGTGACCAGCGTCTCACAGGCGACACGCGAATTGGGGTCACCCGCTAGGAGTTGATCTAGGATGGCATCGGATATTTGGTCTGACACCTTATCTGGATGTCCTTCGGACACCGACTCGGATGTAAAGAAGTAATTCATATTACTGATATACTATTGAGATAAAACATATTGATTCGAAGCTACTTAACTAGGTAAGAGCCCTCGTCACAACAAGAAAGCACCCCACCAGTCTGACGGATCAGCTTGTGGGGTGCTTTGATATCTCTGTGCTTGCTTAGAAAGATCCTCCTGCGGTCTCTACTAGAGAGGTGTGGAGGTAAGTTTTTAGCATTTTTCTAAGTGGTTGCAAGCTTATCAAATCCATCCACTACGATCCCAAGACCTCATTGGAGCTTCTTGTCGTCACGTGGATGCAAAGGTAAGACAAACTTTTCAATCTCGCAAGTACGCACATCTCGGCAAAATTGCGTGTTTCAAATCGGGTGTCAATGTCCATCATTATGTATAGAGACATGAAGGGACGCACGGTCGTGTCTAGTGGGAGGCATCCGTTGTATCAAAGGTTACAGTATCAGCACTTTGATATCAATACTCGTCTCAATGTTCGACAACGGACGCATGACCGTGCGTCCCTACACAAGGCTATTCGTCTAATTAATCCGATACCTCCGATGTATTTCCGATTTTCCAGGGAGGAAAAATTTATTTCCTCGGAGGAAAGGAAAATTTCTTCGGAAGAATCAAATGAAACTTCGGAAGAATCAAACGATAAGTCCGAAGTATTTCCGATTTCTCACGTGGAAAATAAAAAATAGCCACGGAAGAATTTTAGGATTTCCTCCGTGGCTATCGCTATGTAGTACCTTCTTACTAACTCAGGCCCTCGATCTGACCATCGACGATGTCCATGTGGACGGCTTGTGGCTCCTTGGGAAGTCCAGGCATACGCATGATGCTACTCATGATGACGACGATCATCTCAGCGCCACTGTTGAGGACGATATCCTCGACCTTCATATCAAAGTCTCGCATATCGCCATAACCCTTGGGATCTGCCGAGAAGGAGTACTGTGTCTTGGCGATACAGATGGGATAGCGCTCCATATTGAGTTCGTGGATGCGCGCGAGCTTCTTCTCCGCCTTGCTACTATAGGTCACATTAGCAGCACCATAGATACGCTTGGCGATGTGCTCGACTTTCGTCTTGACAGGCTCACTGAGCTCGTAGACATGGTCGATAGGCTCTGAAGGGTGCTCCTCAATCGTCTTGACGACCAGCTCAGCTAGCTCGGTAGCGCCCTCACCCCCCTGACTGTAAGCATTGTTGATCGCGAAGCCGCAGCCTAGGACCTGCTCGCAGTGATTGCGTACGATTTCGATCTCTTCGTCGGTGTCGGTAGCGTAGCGGTTGAAGGCTACAACCACCGTCTGCCCGAAGTTGTGCAGGTTATGCACGTGGCGATCTAGGTTGGCAAGGCCCTTACGCACGCCCTCTATATCCTTCTCATAGATCTGCTTTTCGTTGACATCTCCGTGCATCTTGAGACCAGCCAGGGTAGCGACGATGACCGTTAGCTTAGGAGCAAAGCCTGCTACACGGCACTTGATATCGAGGAACTTCTCCGCACCGAGATCGGCACCGAAGCCAGCCTCTGTGATGGTGTAGTCGCAGCAAGACATAGCCATCTTGGTAGCGATGATCGAGTTACATCCGTGAGCGATATTAGCAAAAGGACCTCCATGGATGAAGGCGGGTGTGCCTTCGGTGGTCTGGACAAGGTTGGGCTTGATCGCATCCTTCAGGAGGATGGTGATAGCACCTCCGATGCCTAGATCCTTGACATGAAATGGCTCCTTAGCCTTGGTATAGCCGAGGAGGATGTTGTCGATACGACGACGCAGGTCGTCCAGATCTGAAGCGAGGCAAAGGATCGCCATGATCTCACTCGCAGGGGTGATGTCGAAGCCGGTCTCCGTGGGAACACCGTTACCGACGCCTCCTAGACCGGTGATGCAGTTACGCAGGGAGCGATCGTTGACATCGAGAACGCGCTTCCAGAGCACCTCGGAGAGTCCCTCACAGCTATTTCTATTCTGATAGATATAGTTGTCTAGGAGTGCGGTGATCATGTTGTGCGCTGAGGTGATAGCGTGAAAGTCGCCCGTGAAGTGGAGGTTGATGCTCTCCATCGGGAGCACCTGTGCATAGCCACCACCAGCGGCACCACCCTTCATACCGAAGCAAGGACCGAGAGAGGGTTCACGAAGAGCTACGGCGGCACTCTTGCCGATCTTGTTAAGGCCGAGAGCTAGACCTATGGAGACGGTGGTCTTACCGACACCGGCCTTGGTCGGTGTGATAGCGGTCACGAGAATGAGGTTGCTCTTGGCTATCTTGTCGGGGTCCATCCGCTCGTGTGAGACCTTGCCGATGTAATGGCCGTAGGGCTCTAGTTCTTGATCTGTGATGTTGAGCTGGTGAGCGATCTCCTCAATAGGCTTGAGCTGGCACTCACGAGCTATCTGAATATCTGATTTCATTGCTGTACTATGTTAGTGTATAAAGAAAAAAGGCACCCCCTACAGGGTCGGGCAGACCACTATAGACGACACCCTAGTGAAGTAAGATAAGAGCCGAAAGCCGGACTCGAACCGGCGACCTACTCATTACGAATGAGTTGCTCTACCAACTGAGCTATTTCGGCGTCTCATTGACGATGCAAAAGTACAACAAACTTTTGATACCACAAAAAGGATGCGCTTTGAGTTTGCTTTCGCCACCCACTTTACTGATGAAAAGCTATCCAATACCGACAACTTAATAGAAAAAACAGAGACTCCAAAGACTCTAATTGGGAAACTTCAGAAAAGCTCGTTTTTATCAAATAGCTAATCTACAAGCTATTGCGAAATGCTTTCGGATAACTTTTCAACAATCATCGTTTTCGAAGTTGTTTTATTTGGTCATCTCGTAGGAAAGCAGTAATATTGCAATCGAAACAAACAAGGATGCCCTACGCTACCCCTTCTTTCGTCAATCTGCGATCTATATACAATAGGGTGAACTAGCGCATATCGCCTAGTCGCTGGGAAACTGGTGTGAGTCCAGTACAGAACCCGCTGCTGTAATTCTCGCCTTGGAGGAGGATCACATATCCACTGTCTTAGCTTCAATAAGATGGGAAGGAGATTACTTCGAGCAGGGCTAAGCTACACATAGCATAGTCCCGACGAGATAAGTCAGAAGACCGACCCTAGCATAGAGATTGTAAGGGATAAGACGAAGGGTGCCGCTAGAAGAGCGACAGTCGCACGAGAGATGGACGAAACGTGAGCACCCTACATTACTTTCGGGAATTGAAGTATGACAACAACTATCAAACAAATCATCAAGCGGGATGGGCTTCAGGAGCCGTTTACCCCGTCCAAGATTGAGAACGCCGTTCTCAAAGCCTACATCGCCACAGGTCAGACCGAGTGTCTCCAAGAGGCGAAGACCGTAACCATGGGCGTGCTAGCGCGCATCGAGCAGGAGGTCATCTCTGTCGAGGAGGTGCAGGACCTTGTCGAGAGCGAGCTCATGAAAGTGCAGCCTGAGGTGGCTAAGCGCTACATACTCTATCGCGAGTGGCGCAACACGGAGCGTCAGAAGAAGAGCGAACTCAAGCGTAACCTCGATGGCATCGTGACCATCGACAGTAACGACGTCAACCTGAGCAACGCTAACATGAGTAGTCACACGCCCGCTGGGCAGATGATGACCTTCGCCTCTGAAGTCTCTAAGGACTACACTTACCGCTATCTATTGCCGACGCAGTATGCTGAGGCGCATCGTCGTGGCGACATACACATCCACGACCTCGACTACTACCCCACGAAGACAACTACCTGCATCCAGTACGACCTGGCGGATCTGTACGAGCGAGGCTTCCACACGAAGAATGGTAGCATCCGCACGCCTCAGAGCATACAGAGCTATGCGACGCTGGCGACGATCGTCTTCCAGACGAACCAAAACGAGCAGCACGGAGGGCAGGCGATACCAGCCTTTGACTTCTTCATGGCTCCTGGCGTCTACAAGACTTTTCTCAAGCACATCGCCGACACGACACGCCTATTTCTCCACTGCCAGGGTGCTACAGACCTACCCTCAGTGCGAGAGATACGAGAGCTAGCAGGTCAGCATCTAGACAGTATCGTCCCGACCTCGACGGCAGTGTCAAATCTATGCCAAGCTCTAGGCCAGCGGGTCAATAAGGAAATACCGCGCAAAGAGGTGGTCTACCTGATCAATCAAGCGATCGAGCGCACGCGTCGTGACACGCATCAAGCGATGGAGGGCTTCATTCACAACCTCAACACAATGCACTCACGTGGTGGCAATCAGGTCGTCTTCAGCTCGATCAACTATGGTACCGATACCTCTGCCGAGGGACGTATGGTCATTGAGGAGCTGATGAAAGCGACTACCGAAGGTCTAGGTGTAGGTGGCGAAGTGCCGGTCTTCCCAATACAAATCTTTAAGGTCAAGGAGGGGGTCAACTACTCCGAGGCGGACTTCGACCGTGCGATGAAAGACTTCGACCGTGCCGTGGCTGGTGAGATAGAGTTCGAGACGCCAAACTTTGACCTCTTCCTGAAGGCTTGCGAGACGACGGCGAAGGCGCTTTTCCCCAACTTTGTATTCCTAGACACTCCCTTTAACCATAGCGATGAGTGGGATGCGGAGGATCCACTGCGCTACCGTCATGAGCTAGCAACGATGGGATGCCGTACGCGTGTCTTTGAAAATATCAATGGTCCACGCACCTCGATCGGTCGGGGCAATCTCTCCTTTACGACGATCAATCTACCTCGCCTAGCCATCGAAGCAATGCGCTATGCTAAGGAGCAGATGGGTACGAAGGAGGATCTAGGCAAAATGCGCAGTCTAGCGATCAACAAGCTCTACACCTCAATACGTGAGATGGCTCAGCTTGTAGGTGAGCAGCTACACACACGCTACGAATTTCAGGCGACAGCCTTGGCGCGTCAATTCCCCTTCATGATGGGCAATGATGTCTGGAAGGGCGGTGGCGCCCTGCGTCCCAACGACCCTGTCGGCCATGTGATAGACAGCGGTACGCTCGGCATCGGCTTCATCGGTGGGCACAACGCTATGTGCGCCATCTATGGTGAGGGGCACGGCACCAACGAGGATGCTTGGCACACGCTCTACCACTGTATCGAGATCATGGGTGAGGTAGCGCAAGAGTTCAAGGAGCGCTATCATCTCAACTACTCCGTACTAGCCACTCCCGCTGAGGGTCTCTCAGGTCGCTTCACACGTCTCGACCGCAAGCGCTACGGGATTATCGAGGGGGTCAATGATAGAGCGTACTACGTCAACTCCTTTCACATTGATGTCAAGGAGGAGATACGTATCGCGGACAAAATACGTCTGGAGGCTCCCTTCCACGCGCTCACGCTAGGAGGACACATCACCTATATAGAGCTCGATGGCGAGGCTAAGAAGAATGTCAAGGCGATTGCCAAGATCGTCAAGCTGATGCAGGACAACCACATTGGCTACGGATCTATCAACCACCCGATAGATACTTGTCGCGAGTGTCACTACAAGGGGGTCATCTATGCGAAGTGCCCGATATGTGGTGGCGAAGACATACTACGCATGCGTCGCATCACAGGTTACCTGACGGGCGACCTCGCCTCGTGGAACTCCGCCAAGCGCGCCGAAGAGGCTGATCGCGTCAAGCATCACTAGCCTCTCAAGCCTCGCCTCTCGGATGAACGTCCTCAAGGTCATACCCGAGACCATCCTCGACGGTGATGGGATACGCTGTGCTATCTACTTAGCGGGCTGCTCCCATCACTGCCCAGGGTGTCACAACCCTGAAAGTCACAGTCCACTCGTAGGTACGCCCCTGACGGAGGCGTACCTACAGCAGATCATTGACGACATCAACGACAATCCCCTCCTCGACGGCATCACACTGAGTGGAGGGGATCCGATGTTTAGTCCCGAGGAGCTGCTCACGCTGCTCCAGCGTCTCAAGCGCGACACGGGGCAAGAGATCTGGTGCTACACAGGCTATACGCTCGAGCAGATAGAGCAAGACCCCACGCGAGCCCCACTGCTAGACTATATAGATGTGCTAGTGGATGGTCGCTTCGTACAGAGTCTGTACGACCCTCAGCTACCCTTCAGAGGTAGCTCCAATCAGCGCATCATAGCTCTGCACAAAGAGTCAGTTCAATAGCTTTTGATAAGTATGGGTCTGCACTAGATAAACTACAGCGTGAATCCCAAAGGACTGGAATATCGATCTTGACTCCTGCTCCATTCATTGGAGAGTGGTTTGAGTCCAAGACCCCTAAGCCTGTCAAGAAAGTCATGACTCCTCCTGGGAATTCGTATAAATGTACGTTCCCATTCGCTCCTGATGAAGAAGTTCCTACAGTGATGGCTTTGGGGTTCTTTTGTAGCATCATGCAGAGATACTCTGAGAAGCTTTCGGTCTGATTATCTACGACTAGTATAACATTACCCTTGTAATAGAGTTCACTGCCTAGATGCTGAGGCCCGGGCACATACTTAAACTCTCCTGGCCGCTGACTGTCAGGGTAGACTATGTATGAGAAGTTTTCAGTTTTGGGGATAAAGCACTTAGATAGTTCCCTAAAGGACGATGGATATGGATAGCATCTTAGGTCAAGGATAATGTATTGGGCATTGCAAACATGACGATAAAAGCTCTCCACATTGTCTTGCTTTGCTGATGCCAAGTGCCAGTAAGCAACGGAATCATTAAGCCACTGAGGCTTCATTTTACCCTCTTCCTCTAGCTTCAGAGAGTTGAAGTAATCCATATGTTCGCTTCTCTCCTTAACTTCTAAGGTGTCCTTGTTCCGTCGGATCTTCAGAACGAAGCTCTCTTTAGGAGTTGACAAAATTGCATTATTGAGAAACTTATCTCGAGTTGAAGCATTGCTCGCAGAGACAAAAAGAGCAAGACTATCACTTAGGTGTTTTATGGGGATGGAGTTTACCGATAGGACTTCATCCCCTATTTTTACATTGGTGGGATAGTTGGCTGATCTCTTACTGTACACAAACCATCTCCCCGATAGAGATCTCATCCTAAACCCAGCCCTGCGCTCTCCGAATAGAAGCGTATCCATTGCTGTCGAGTGAGACGCATGAGAGTCATTCAGTCTTGCTGTGATATAGCGGATTGCCTTGTGGTAATCAACTTCGTTCTCAACGTGCAAAAACATAGGGATAGCCTGTTGCAAGGACAAGTCCCAGGGTTGCTCTAACAACTGCCTGTTTGGATAGAAATAATAGACAAAAGAGTAGAAGTCAAAGAGCCCGATAAGGCGATTAAGAGGATTGCGCCAATCAAGATCTCGATAAGAGTCTCTCCTCCTTATGAGTCCATCAGGTTTGTTGTCAGTGGCAAAGCTCGCACGAGTCTTATCTATCTGAGTGTAAGCGTGAGCGAGCCGACCGAGGAGCATCTTGCTTTCTTGAGTCAGGTCAGAAGACTCTCGCACCCATCCTTCTTCACTTATCGCAAAGAGACTATCAGCATTTGTCTCCCCTCCTATGCGTGCCAGCTCTGTACTTAATGCTTGCTGTAGTTTGTCATTAAAACTTTTGATAGAGACATTCTCCTCAACCACCTCCTGCAATATAGGATAGAGCAGTTCACAAGCATAGTTCTCTTTATAAGATGTCGATTTGTACTCAATTAGTCCATATATCTTTGCTGTATAAAACAGCTCTCTTTCTCTCTCTGAAACGATACTATCTGGCAAACAGACAGGATGATTAGCCATCCTATAGACTGGATCTATAGGAGAAATACTTGCCTCAAAAGAGTTCTCAAGAAGTTGGACATAGCAAACAACCCCATATCCTAAAAGGATGAGAACGAAGACGACAACCAACCAGAGTAAATACTTCAGCCTCTTCATTAGTAAAAACGCAAGAAGACAATACAGAGAGTTTGCATACGATAAAAGCTATACGCACCCCTATTAACGTTGCAAATGTAGCTATTTTTAGGAGAATGCATAGCTTCTAGTCTCCACTGAGGAAATCTCAAATGCCTCGGTGGAGATTTTTTGTTTTCCACGGAGACGGGATATGAAACTTCGGAAGAATGAAATGAAACTTCGGAAGAAAGGAATCGAAGTTCCGAAGAATTTTCCGGTTCCTCTGTGGAGACTTTCTGTTTCCTCCATAGGTAATTCAGATTTCCTCGGGAGCTGTGCGGATTGCATGCGATCTGATCGGTGACAGAAGCGTTAGAAGGATCCTCCCCGAGATATTTCCAAAAACTTTCCACCGTTGGAAAACGAACGCCCTCCTAGAGGTGCGAACGATCAAACGGCAATAAATCTCGGGAAAGTGATGGTGGGGTAAACTTTTTTGCGTACCTTTGCACAGTTCGTGCGAACCGAGGTTCTCACGGACATCCAAATCATTCAAATCTCAATATCAACAATGGCAACTAAAATCAGACTACAAAGGTTCGGTCGTCGGGGATACCCCTTCTACCGTATCGTCATCGCTGATAGCAGGGCTCCACGGGATGGAAAGTTTATTGAGAGGATAGGTTCTTATAATCCGAACACTAATCCTGCTACAATAGATTTGAAGTTTGACCGCGCTCTCTATTGGCTCAAGGTCGGTGCACAGCCTAGTGACACCGTACGTCGCATCCTCTCACGTGAGGGTGTCCTCCTTAAGAAGCACCTCGATGGTGGTGTCGCCAAGGGCGCATTCACACAGGAGGTCGCAGACCAGCGCTTTGAGAGCTGGCTCACAAACAAGCAGCAGCTCCTCAAGGGAGTCGCCGAGCGTGACCAGCAGAAGGCTCAGGATATAGCTCAGAAGCAGCACGAGGCTGAGGAAGAGCAAAACAAGGAGCGTAGCAAGGCTCTAGAGGAGAAGAAAGCAGCCATCGAGCGCGAGAAGGCTGAGGCAGAGGCCGCTGCAAAGGCTGAAGCTGAGGCTGCCGAGGAGGCTAATGCTACCGAGGAAGCTCCAGCTGCTGAGGAAGCTCCAGCTACCGAAGAGGCTCCAGCTGCTGAGTAAGCTAACAAGCTACATAACCTCTACGACATATCAAGTCGTATCTACCATGATACGTATCTACATCTAGAGAGGCCCAGACTGCATGACTTTGTGTGGTCTGGGCTCCTTTTTTGAGCCGGCATGTCTATGTGACTCTTCCTCTCTCATTATGACATCTCCACAACTACAATACCACACCACTACTCAGGGACTACGTATCGTCTACTACCCTATCCCCAGCCAGGTCACCTATATAGGCTACATGGTACAGACAGGGTCAGCTCACGATCCACAACCTTACCATGGACTGGCGCACTGTACGGAGCATATGCTCTTTAAGGGGACGCATAGACGGCACGCCCTACATCTAGTGAATCGTGTCGAGGCGGTGGGTGCTGATCTCAACGCTTTTACCACCAAGGAGGATACGACCCTACACATTACCATTCCTTCACGCTATGCACTCAGAGCCGTTCATCTGCTCACAGACATTGTGCTCAACAGCTATATACCAGCCGATGAGCTGAGCAAGGAGCAGGAGGTGATCATTGAGGAAATCGCTAGCTATCTAGACGCTCCGAGTGAGCGAATATACGATGAGTTTGAGGAACTACTCTTTAGTGGCACTCCGTTAGCGCACAACATCCTAGGCTCTGAGCAGTCGGTCAGACGTATCTCCTCGACAGTTGTGCGACGCTTTATGGATCAGTACTACCGCCCCGACAATATGGTGCTGGGCATCTGGGGTGAGATAGACTTTGACAAGGCAATCGAGATGATCGAGCATCTATACAGCGAGCCACGAGTAGCAGCGGGAGGCCCATTTAAGGTGCCAAAGGTCAAGCCCACGACCACACCCGAGCGGCTTATAGCTAAAACGCACCACTACCGAACCAACCAGTGCCACTGCATCATAGGGACGCACGCTCCGAGCCTGCACAATCGTGAGCGCTACGCTATGACGCTATTCAACAACTTCATCGGAGGCCCCGCCATCTCTTCCCAGCTAAACCTACATCTACGTGAAGAGCTGGGACTCGTCTACAGTGTCGAGGCTAATTACACACCCTACCTGAACGATGGCGTTTGGAACGTCTATCTAGGCACAGGAAGCGACACGCTACAACAAGCTGTGGAGGCGGTGCATCGCATCCTGGATCGCTACGTCACCACGCCTATGAGTGTGGAGCAACTAGAGATCAGTAAGCAGCAGATCGTGGGGCAGCTACTCCTCGCCAATGATCAGCACGACAGCGAACTCATCACCATGCTCAAGAGCTACCTCTACTTCGGCAGAGTCAGTAGTGTCGCTGAGGTAGCAGAGCGCATACAGGCGATCACGCCTGAGGAGATCACTGATACGGTCGGTCGCTACCTCACGAGAGCGCAGCGACACACGCTCATCTACAAGTAGTAGAGCGACATTGCGAAGGAAGTAACTGTCAAGGGCTTTTTCACTACCTTTGTGAGCTAGAGACATGTGCTACAGAATCAGTATGTGAGACAACCCCCTCCTACTCCTCTATGCTACTACGGATACTATACATTATATACATAGTCTTAATAGCGGCTCCCATCTATGCGGTGATAACCATCATCTTAGCCGTTATTATGACGGTGGGCTGCTTGCTAGGCTCTGGCAAGTTTTTTAGTTACTACCCAGGACTCCTTTGGTCGTGGTTAGGATTGATACTATCCCTCTGCCCCGTCACGGTGCGAGGACGTAAGAACTACGACAAGAAGTCGGGTCCCTATGTCGTCATGGCGAACCATCAGGGCGCTTACGACATCTTCCTCCTCTACGGCTTCCTCGGCATCCCCTTCAAGTGGGTGATGAAGGAGTCGCTGCGGCGTGTCCCCTTTGTGGGCAAAGCGTGCGAAGTCGCGGGCTTTATCTTTGTCAATGGGCATAGCATACAGAACATTCGCAATTCGCTGGACGAGGCTAAGCGTTCGCTCGGTGATGGCTACTCGATCTTTATCTTTCCCGAGGGCAGTCGTACGCGCACGGGACGTATGCAGCCCTTCAAGAAGGGTGGCTTCGTGATCGCTGATGAGCTAGACATACCGATCATCCCGGTCTCCATATCAGGCTCGTACGATGTGATGCGTGCAGGTTCGCTCCTACCCCACTGGCGTCGCCTCTACCTAGACATACACCCGCCTATTCATCCTCGTGACTACCGCTCGTCCGATCAGCCAATACAGGATCTACGCGAGCAGGTCTACCACACGATACAGCAAGGCATACATGATGGCACCGAGCAACTCTAGTAGCAAGGCTCCTTACCGTATTCTTTTCGTCTGTCTAGGCAACATCTGTCGTTCGCCACTAGCAGAGGCTATCATGCGACAACTCCTAGCCGAAGACCCAGCCAGCTCGTCTCAGATCGAAGTAGACTCGGCAGGCATCGGGGGATGGCATCAGGGACAACTGGCAGACCCGCGTATGCGCGCCCATGCAGCACGGCGGGGCATCGAGATGACGCATCGGGCGAGGCAGATTAAGGATGGAGACTTTGAGACGTTTGACCTGATCATCGGTATGGACGATGACAACTATGAGGCACTGCGCGAGCTAGCTCCTACGCTAGAGCAGCAGGAAAAGGTCGTTCGTATGGCTGACTACCTCGAGCAGATGCCATGGGATCACATCCCCGATCCATACTACGGTGGTGCGTCGGGCTTTGAGCTCGTCCTGGACCTACTCACCGAGGGGTGTACCAATCTATACCATCGATACAAGGCGCAGAGCGATAAATAAGCGGGAGCAGCGCTACTTTTCGTACTTTTGCGCTGGACTTATTACGACCTTGTTAACGAGCAATCTTTTATTCCGATGTTTCCTAAGATAAAAAGGCTTCTCTCCATTTGTGGCGGCTATCTCAAGGAGTTGTGGGGGCGTATGCGTAGTATGCCTACCCTCTTTACCTTCCTGACACTCTTACAAGTACTTATGGGGAGCTTAATGATACTCCACCTTCGTATGGAGATGCCTCTGCAGCTCTGGCTGGGAGGCTATATTGCCAGCACAGCGATACTGATGACGCTCCCCGCCATACTGCCTCAGCGATGGTGGCGCATCACTTGGACTAGTCTCATCGTACTGCTCTCGGCACTACTATTTATATATGAGTACTATCTGCTCACTGAGCACGGCACGCTCCTCACGCAGACGATCTTGCTTCAGTACTACATGCCTGCCGACGAGGTGTGTCGCTCGCTACTACCGTGGAGTATGCCGATGCACACGCTGCTGGAGGCCATCGGACTGCTCTGTGGCATCAGTCTTGTGACCTGGTTAACCAATAAAGGCTGGGGACTAGTCTTCATGCTACTGCTACTATTTATCTCTGGTATACCGCACGCTACGCAACTAAGCCCAATAGTGGCAGACGGGATCTCGAATGAAGAGGCTTACACGCTCGCTCACGAGTACAATATGATGAGCCGCTACGTAGCTACCACGCTGGGAGTCTTTACCAATCAAAAGCGATACGACGAGATGGGGCAAAACTTATGGAAAAACACCCCGACCAACGTTCGCCTCATGCCTCAGCGTCAGCCGCACAATGTGGTGGTCATCATCGGCGAGTCTCTACGTCGCTTAGATATGCACTGCTACGGTTATCCGCTAGAGAATACGCCACATCTTGATTCGCTCGTCCAATCTGGCTCACTGATTCTCTACGATGATGTCGTCTGCCCACAACCTAATACGCTCACATCACTACGACGCGTCCTCACCATACGAGGAGAAGACGAGCAAGCACCTTGGGATGCTACGACGACACTCCCTATCACCTTCTCCTCTGCTGGCTACAAGACCTACTGGTGTAGCAACCAAGAGATGGCCGGAGACTGGATCGAGGAGGTGTCGCTCATAGCCTCCACGGCCGATAGCTCTTACTACACCGATGGGAGTACCTCTAGTGCCTTGCACTGGAAGGCGGGACGGGTCAAGCACGATGAACTCATCCTCCCGCATCTGATCGACTATCGGCAGACCACTTCACCTAATGGGAGCCTTCTCGTCGTAACTCATCTGATGGGGAGCCATGCATCCTTTGCCGATAGATACCCCAACGATCGCTTTAGTCGCTTTACGGCTAAGGATATAAAGCAGATAGAGCCTCTCCTCAGCTCAGGGGAAGCGCAAAACTCGGCAGCGTATATGAACTCTATCCTCTACAACGACTCCATCGTCTCCGAGATTATCAAGTACTACAGCCAAAGCTCCTCCATCGTGATCTATTTCTCGGATCATGCTATCTCTCGCTATGACAATCCTAAAGCTCCTACTCAAGCAGCGCACGGAGTCTGTGAGAGTGCCCTGCAGATCCCCTTTATGGTCTATATGTCCGATCAGTTCGCA
Source organism: uncultured Porphyromonas sp. (assembly GCA_900538385.1). Classification (GTDB taxonomy): domain Bacteria; phylum Bacteroidota; class Bacteroidia; order Bacteroidales; family Porphyromonadaceae; genus Porphyromonas. The sequence continues at coordinate 8,508 of UWSO01000013.1, read as the reverse complement.
GCAGAGAATCCTGATATCCTGCTCGCCGTGCAACGTGCTCGATACAAGCCCTTCATGACCGATCTCTTCACCTCCTCACTTATGGGACTCATGGGGATCGAGTCAAACTATACCATTCCCCGCTTACAGCTATGGAGTCTATCGTACGATGCGACTCGTCCTAGATGTATCAAGGGCTTTGGCTCTGAGGTTACCTTCTCACCTAAGCATCCAGATCAGCTATGAAAAAAGCACTCTTACACTACCTCCAGGGAGTCAAAGCAAGGGCTCCTCAGCTAGTATGGCTACTGATTGCGATGCTAGCAATCTTGACGCTCAACAACCTCGTCATCAGAGGCCTGCTCTCTAGGAGTGCTACTTATCTATCTAGAGAGAATCTCCCCCTACTATGGGACACCCTCTGGATGGCTACGCTACTCTACATCATCCCCACCCTGATCTCTCATCGCATCACGCGTCGGGTAGTCCTCATCACTGAGCTGGTACTGGTCAGTGCTGTACACATTATGGACCTCTACCTCGTCAGTACCTACCAGATGCCCTACTGTGATGCTATCGCCACGCCTATCTTTGCGACCAATCCTGGAGAGGCACACGGCTTCTTCAAGTCGCTACGACTAGATATACCCTTTATGCTCATAGAGGTAGTCAAGCTCCTACTGGCTATCTTCCTGCCACTCGGCATCTCTTGGCTCATAGATCGTACGAAGCGTACTAAAGAGCAGCCCACCCCTTGTGACAAGCGCATCCAGCGATACAGCTCCAGACTCCTCTTTGTAGTAGTTCTCGTGGGCGCACACATACTCGGTATCAACTATCTGCGTCAGACGCGTATCGCCACTAGCGCAGGAGTCATACAGTACAATGCGCATGCACCTCTAGCTCGCCTCATGCTGAGCCATCGGGTGTTGCGTCACGATGCTAAGCGTTGTGCTCTAGACTACAGACCTCGGCAAGCCACACCCCAAGAGGTAGCAGTAGACTCGCTCCTACCGCCACACAACATCGTGCTGGTCGTCGCAGAAGATATCTACCCGCATCTGATGCACTGCTACAATCCTATCGTCAATGAGAATACGCCAGCCATAGACTCGCTCCTACAGACGGGCTCTCTCATTCGTCTAGACAGTATCTATAGCGCCTCAGACAATGCCGCTCTAGCTGCTGCCTGGACGCTCTCCCTATGTCCTAAGGATAGCCCTGACAGCTGGGACACCTACCCCTCTATCTATAGTATCTTTCGTGTAGCAGGCTACGACACCTATTGGCTAGACAACACTCCTCGCATAGCCCGTGGACTAGATGTCTACCCACAGCTAGCAGCCGACTGCGACCAGCACTTCTTCACCAATCTACGTGCAGACGATCAGGAGTGGACAGACAGAATCCCCTACGATGATGCCGTACTAGACCAACTCAAGCAACTAGAGAGCCAGTCTCGTCTCACCACCATTCATCTCTTGGGAGGGCGCAGTAACATCTGGTGGCGTATTCCCGAGGAGTTCTGTAAGTACAATCGCTTGTCGGCAAACATTGACATAGAGTTACCGGGCGATGCCCTAGACCACTTGGCTCAATACTACAACGTCGTCTACTACCAGGACTACCTGCTTAAGCAGCTCATCGCACACTACCAGGAGACCCCCGCGATACTTATCTATTGTAGCCCCGTAGGTGTGTATAGTGAGTGGCACCCCTACTCCAGTGGGCCAGTCGCACCCGAGATGAGAGGACAGGTGCCTATGCTACTCTACCTCTCCCCTGCTATGCAGCGCATCTCTCCCACCCTACGTGATCAGCTCCTACAGCTCAATGCAGAGCGACACAATCTCAGTGACCTACCCCAGCTACTGATGCGTCTCTCAGGCATTCGGGTTTCCCTCTCGTAGCAAAGACCTCTCTTATCTACATAATACTCGCCACACCTATGGGACTTCGAGTCTCATTCGTGTGGCATTTTTAGTTCTCTCTCCTATGAAACTAAAGTTTCCTACGTAGGAACTGAAAAGTTCCTACCGTGGAACTGAAAAGTTCCTCCCTTATTTTTTGGTTTCGGACTATCTAGCTGAGAAGTAAGAGGTTACCGTTTGGAGAAGTGTGGATAGGTAACGATTTAGAAATGAGCGGAGTGCTTTGAAGTACATCGTTTTGGATAGCCAAAGAACGCTCACTATTATCACTTGCAAAGGTAGTGATTCGTGGGAGAAAGTGAGCGTTCTTGCGTGATTTTCTTCTTAAAAGTTTAGTCGGAGCCCCAAAACATTACAATGAAAGGGGAAGAAGATGTCTTGTCTCTACAGTCGTTGCGAGCGATTACGATTGACAAGCTGTTTCCATTTCTGTCCGCACCAATCTGAAACAGATAGTCCATTGATGGTAAGAATAGGCTGACGCTTCTCGTTAGTTATAATGCGTAGCTCCGCATTTTCCTCCGTGAAATTTCGTTTGTACATTCCCGAATATGCCGTAGCCGTACCACGGACTATCTCTTGATCTTTGTGCATCTTGACCACCGTATCATCATCAAAGCCCATTTTGCGGAGCATCAGACGAATATTGAGTAAGAGGTAAAAGCTGTGAAAGAAGCGTTTGATAAAACTCCGCTCCTCCTCGTACACCTTGATTTCTCGGTGTTGTTCAGAGATAGTCTTGTCCTTATCTCTAATGGTGTCCTGAAGAAGTATGACCTCCTTGCGGATTTCGGCTTTCTCCTTTTCCGAAAGATGTTGTTGCCGTTCGACTTCTTGCTCCAACTCTTCGATGCGCTGTTCCGCCTTGTCAAGTTCGGAGTTGCCAAATAAAGAGTAGAGCGTACCCTTTACTCGGAGCTTGCCTGCCTGCTTTTCCAACTCTCTGACCTTTTGAATTAGTTCTTCCTCCTCAAGTTGTTTCTGCTTCGTCTCTTTGAGTAGCTCTTTGTAATACTCCATATTAGTACGATGCTTTGCTTCAGATCCTTGTACCCCTCTACTCAGCCCAAATGGTCGCATTTGCTCTGCATAGGAGGTTTGATACTCCTCAAGCTTCTTGGGTGTAAGTAGATCATCAGCACAAAGCCGTATCTTGTTTTTCTTTGTCTTGTACTTTCGCTTGCCATTCTCAGCTTCCTGTCTGGCTTTTCTCCTTTCTCCCGTGACAATCGGGACAACTGTCGCATGTATGTGCGGGGTCTCTTCATCGGCATGAAGTGTGGCTGCCACCACGTTTGCCTTGCCAAAGGTGGTATAAAGCCACTGCATCGTACTATGGCACCACTCCTCTAAGCGTCCATCGCTTTCAAGTTGGAGCATATCTTCGTGTGATCCTGATAGGATGAAACGAAGTGCTTTAACTTGATTGTCCGCAACCTTTCGGTAGATACCAGCCGTTGCTATGCGATGTGCAATAGCTTCTGTACGGTTGGTGACATTTGCGGGGAATTGCACCAAGTCTCGATTGAGGTGCGTGCGAGAGGCATCGACATTGTTCGGCACGAATGTTCGCTCGATGTGGGCACTCATTGCCGAGTCGTTGCCCCGAGCCTTGTCTATGTGTAATACTGCGTAGCCCATAAGTTGAATATAGCTTTAGGGGGTATCCAAAGGGGCTGTATCCCCCTTGGCTCAGGAGGGCTTTTTTAGCGGTAACGGAGTGGAGCGTGAAGAAAATGCCCTAATGAGCTATGGCATTTCTCCAAATGCCCGCTCCGCCCTATCCCGCAGCCTGCCTTTGAAGTGCTTGCATTCTCTGAATGCACTGAGTCTTTGTTTCTAAGTTTGCCCCTGCAAACTTGCAACTCCAAGGGAGTGCCATAACTCTTGAAACAAAGGCTCACATCTATACGCTTTACAGCTCTAGTCTCTTCGAATACCCGATTGTTCCGTTGTTGAAATTTCTCTCTTTTGCGTTATCGTCTAAGCCCCCTTTTGCGAGGGACTATTTTCTGTTTCTGCGCTTCTCGTTGTGCTACAAGAAACTCGTTGAGGTCTTTGTATCGGGCATAGTGCCTGCTCATATCCTCTACCGTCACACCTGATGATTGGATAGTAAGGAGTGCTTGTCGTCCTACGGGGTCATTATCGAGGAACGCTCGAACGGAGTCAATGTCTTGCTCTTGGAGATAGGCGATGGCTCGTGAAATGTTGCTGACCGAGTTCAATACAAGGCAAGGCGCCGTTTCTTTTCCGTTTATCGTAAGAAGGGAAAGGAAATCCATAAAGCCTTCAAAGATGCAGAGAGGGGCTGTGTCCTCTCCTCCTGCAATCACAGATATATCCTTTGGCGCAATAGTTCCCTTGAATGCGTTGTCATCCCGAAGCTCATATCCACCAGAACGATTGGGAAATCCGATGGCGGAGTATTCTCGTCCTCCTACCTCGTAGTGGATGTGACGGAGATAAGCACTTGCCACTGCAAGATCTATCTTGCGAACCTCTCGAAGATAGCGTTGCAGATGTGAGGGCAACTCATCGCTGATGGAAAGAATACGCCTTCTATTATTTGCTCTCTGCTCATCTCTTCTGTGCTCTATGTGATCCTCACGATGAAAGGAAGAGGGTGCAACTATTGTCTCTCGCTTTCCAGCAAGATGCTTCATTGCTTCATATGCACTACACCCTTGCATACGCATCACAAGGTCTATGATGCTTCCTCCTTGACCTGTGCCGTAGTCGTGCCACAAGTTCTCCCGAAAGTCTACCTTCATACTAGCATTGAAGTCTTCTCGGTAAGGTGCATGATAAAGGGCATACCCGTTGTACCGCTTGGCAGGTTCGATACCATAGGTAGTATGCAGATAGTCGGCTATTGGTATTGCCTTAAGGTGTTGTAGATCGTAATATTCGTTGTTCATTGCTGTTGTCTTTGGATTTGGATTGTTCGTATTCATTGTTCACGGCTTCTTCGTATTCTTTGTTTGCAGTCTCATTGCATGTTCTATTTTCTCTTTTTGGAGTTTTCCCCTTTTTATCTTACTACCTTTCTACACTAGGATAAGTGATTGACAGTGAAAGAGAAAAGTGTAACACTTCGTCGGGGTTTATCCTACTACACCATCTGTCTACACCACTTGTCCTCTATTAAGCTGTAGAAGCGTAGAAAGATTGTAGTAGCATCTGTCGTAAGATGAATGTCTTCTGCAATCCTTTCTCTTTCACTGTATTATCCTTAGTTGTAGTAACGTAGTAAGGAGAATAGGAAAGAGAAGAGAAAGGGGTATTACAAAGGGAGTGCAACAACAGAGTGCTATGGTGGTTGCTCGGGGTAAATCTTACGGACGGCATAGACATATACGGGATTGCCATTTATCCTGCGACACTCCCTCGTATAGCCCGCCCTTCGCAGGGCTTCGCCCATCCGTTTGGGAGAGAGGGGTTGTCGGGTATAGCAGGAGAGATACCCTACAATCTCCGAATTGGTCATATAGAAGCGTTTCGTAGCCATTTCAGCTTCCGAGGGAAATGTGAAGTAGCGGAGCAACAGCTCCATCTCTGCTGTATAGACTTGGAAAGCTTCGCTGTTTCTATGCAACTCAACAATCTCTTCATCATTGAACCAATAGCGAAAGCCTTCATGCAGTAGTCGCTTGGCGTCACCGTAAACAGCATCCATCGGGATCGCTTTAGCACTGTCTATATCTATTGCCAATACTTCAAAGGGGAGGAAACGCCTGCTCCCTGTAGGGTCTGTGAGGAAGTCGTTGCCATTGACCGATGCCACGAAGCTTGCCAAGTGGGGGCGCTCCTCAATGTGCTTCTCGTAAGGCATACGGAACTTTACCTGCGGACAGGTAATCAGGTTCTTCAGTTCGTTCTCATCTCGCTTGTTGAGAGCTTTGAGTTGATCGTCAATGTTGATGATGAGGTTTTGCCCGATAAGGCTCAGCACATCTTTCTCCTGCGGATATATCTTTCCTGTATAGCGGTAGTCGGATAGAGCTGGAGGGCAGAGCAGGTCTAGAAAGGTCGTTTTGAACTTGCCTTGCTCGCCTGTCAGCACAAGGCAGGTGTGATTGCGACACTGCTTGTCGTCCATAGCATTGGCTACTACAGCCACGAGCCACTTGGTAAGGTACTCCTCCCATTTCTCAGAATTGGTTACTTGCACGCAGTCGGCAAGAGCTGTGATAGCTTCCGCATTACCTTTCGTTAGCGGTAAGGCTCGAAAATAGTCTTGCACGGGATTGATACGTGGGGAGAAATCGCTCTCAATAATGCTGTACAGATTATCTGTTGAGGTCTGTATGTTGGCCTCCTTGTCCAAGGCTCGCTTGAGGGTATTGATACGATAGCGGTCTACGGAGGTGTAATCGCCCTTGCCTCGTAGACGATACTCGGCTCGGTGCAACACGGCATTGTACCGAAACTCGTACTGAGCTGAAAGATACTCTTCTATTTGGTCGTTTTTGGAGGGGCTATCCTTTTCTTCTAGCTTCATTGTGCGGATTGCTTTGTATTACATTGTTTTGATGATTAGCTCCTTTTCGAGAGCTAAAGCCAAGTTAGAAGAGTTTTTTCGCAAGAAGCACAAGGACGATTTTCTTGCTTCAGAGTGCATCGCTTTTCTCAGACATGACACAACGAAAAGCCCCTTTTCACAATCCAAATGGAGGAAAAGAGGCTCTATGAGTGTGCAAATAGCACTAACGAAAAGTGTGTCGTTTGCTATGGGGTGCGTTGCTTTACTTCCATGGATTGAAGTGATTACTTGAACTAGTGACGCAATGGAATAAAGTATGGACAATCAGAGAGTGTGCAAGAGCCACTCTTCCTAATACTTCCTCGTATATCTCGCTGTCTCTGCGCTTGGAGGAATAATGAAAGAGCCTGCTTACTTTTGCGTCAGAAAGTAATAACAACGCAAATAACACAACAACAAAATGAGATTTACAGCCATTGACACCTCCGCTTGGGAGGAACTGAAAGAGTGCATCGAGGAGCTGACAAAGAGTTTCAATGAACATTTTGCGCCACCAGCTCAATTCCCTGACTTACTACACAATGGGGATGTATGCCGAATACTGAACATCACTAAGCGAACATTGCAGCACTATCGGGACTCGTCTGTGCTGCCCTTTATCCAAATCGGACATAAATGCTATTACAAGCGTGAGGATGTGGAAGCTCTCCTCGCTAACTCTAACACTCGTAAAGGTTAACGACTATGGAGTACGAAACGATCAATAAAGAAACACCAGAGATGAAACAACTCATCTCTGGCATTAAGGGTTTGACGAATCGAGTGAGAAGCATAGCTCAAACTCATCGTCCTCTTTTTGAGGGAGAAACCTACCTCACAGGACGGGAGGTCTGCGAGAGACTGTTCCTTTCCCCTCGCACCCTGCAAGACTATCGGGATAAAAACATTATCCCTTACACCCAAATCGCAGGGAAGATTCTCTATCGGCTCTCAGACATCAACAGAATACTGAGTGAGAACTATCATCCGATTAATTTGGGAGTTTAGCAAGCTTGCTCGTTGCTACTTTCAACTAAACAGTTAATAGAAGGGCGACTTTTATAAAATAGGGCGTGTCCTTTTCGACACACCCTATTCTACAGTTTTTGTCAATGACCTTTATTCTGCTTCTCTATAAGCAACGTTCCATTCAAAGTTTTGGGGGTAATCAGGAAGAGTCCGATTTATCTGTTCGCCACTTATGCTGTAAGCGACTTTGATGTAATAGGTCCTGAAGTATTGACGACCACCTGCTTGATAACCATCATTAAAACACCCTCTAGTGGGATTATCAAAGCGATTAGGCATTGTGTGAGAAGTATCTGTATAGGTAGTTGGAATGTAACCACACTTAGGCGATTCTACTTGTTCGTACTCAGTAAAAGGTTTTGCTTTTACTTCCAAAACAACGGAGTGGATGTCAACAAGATAGTATCCACGATATAGATCTACATTAAGATAACACAGCTGTGGCTTTCCAGCCAGATAGTGGTCTCGCGTAAATCCATAATACGTTGTCCTCTGCACAGGTTTATAGCCTCGCAAGGGTGTTTTTGATTGAGGTACTTCTGAGACCTCTCCTTCTCCTTGTACGCTTTTTTCATACTCCAGCAAAATCTCATTGAGCGTTTTTGCCCCATTCGCATGAATTTCTTCTAACGTTGGTTCTTCTGTTACAATTGGCTCGTTTTTGCTATTCTTACATGATGAAAGCAAAACAAGACCAACTGAACAAATCAATACGAGCATTTTTCTCATCTGTGCCATTTGTTCGTTTGAACAAGAGGATTTGTTTGTATAAAGTAGAGTAAACTCCCCTCCTCTTGCTCTTTTTATTTGAGGAAGAATACTCCACAGATATCTCAGTGGCAAAAGTAAGAAAAAAGACTATACCCATCAATACCTCTCTTAACCGAATATACACCACACACTTTCTGTTTATATCTTCCATCAGTCATTCCATCAACCTCTCCATATCCTTTGCAATCTTTTGGTCGGTGACTTGGGCATAGATTTGTGTGCTGGCAATAGACGAATGCCCCATCATCTTAGCGATGCTCTCGATAGGCACAC
>UWSO01000012.1 GCA_900538385.1 uncultured Porphyromonas sp. | reverse complement strand
ATTTCCCGAGATCCTTCATTAAGGCGTAGGTAAACCTACCCCGTCTAATGCGTCAGCCCTGGCCCCAAGGCTAGGTTTTGCTCGCTGTCTTCTTTTATTTAGTAACTTTGAGGCGTGGTATATCCCTAGATAATAGTTAGACATGATGCAAGACAAGACTGATCTACAGGCTGCGAAGGATGACTTGAGATACCTCCAGCTCCTCTCTAACCAGTTTCGTAACTCTGCCGAGGTCTCTACGGAGATCATCAATCTGCAAGCAATCCTGAGCCTTCCGAAGGGTACGGAGCACTTTCTCGCAGATGTGCATGGTGAGCATGAGGCCTTCGACCATGTGCTGAAGAATGCCTCCGGCAGTGTGATGCGTAAGATTCGCGAGGTCTTTGCGGGGCAGATGATGGAGCTGCAGATGCGTGAGCTCGCTACGCTGATATACTATCCGCAGGCTAAGCTGGAGCAGCTTCATGAAACTGGCGAAATCGATGAGGAGTGGTACAAAGTAACGCTCAACCGTCTCGTCAAGGTGTGTCGTAAGGTGGGAGAGAAGTACACCCGCTCGAAGGTGCGCAAGGCGCTACCGCCTCAGTATAGCTACATTATCCAGGAGCTACTACACGAGGACGGGGTCAACCCGAACAAGTCGGCTTACATCTCTAGCATCATCTCTACAATCATCTCCACGGGCAAGGCGGAGGACTTCATCTGCGCTATCTCAGCGACAATCAAGCGTCTCGTCATTGACCGCCTGCACATCGTGGGCGACATCTACGATCGTGGTCCTGGCGCTCAGTACATAATGGATACGCTGCTGGAGTACCACAACGTAGACATACAGTGGGGCAATCACGATATGCTCTGGATGGGGGCTGCTGCGGGCAATGATGCTTGCATCGCCTGCGTCATACGTATCGCTCTGCGCTACGCCAATCTAGACACCATCGAGGATGGTTACGGGATCAACTTGATGCCGCTCTCCCGCTTAGCTAGTGAGGTCTATGCGGATGACCCGTGTACTTACTTCAAGCCTAAGCTGGGCGACTCAGATGTGGCGTATGATGATAAGGGTATTTACCTGATTAGCCAGATGCACAAGGCGATCAGCATCATTCAGTTCAAGCTGGAGCATCAGTTGATCAGCCGCCACCCTGAGTGGCAGATGCAGGAGCGTGACCTGCTCCACAAGATAGACTTTGAGGCAGGTACGGTCGATCTCTCGCATACCAATCCCAACGAGGACTATGGCGTGCATGAGATGCTCGATATGAACTTCCCGACGATCGATCCGAAGGATCCCTATCGTCTCACGCCTCAAGAGGAGGAGGTGATGGATCGCTTACGTCGCTCTTTCGCTACAAGTGAGCGACTCCATACGCATATAGATGCTTTCTATCGACTAGGTAGTATGTACCTCGTGTGCAATGGCAATCTGCTCTACCACGCCTCGATGCCGCTAGACGCTTCGGGGCAGCTTAAAGCGGTGCGTGTCCTAGACTCTCAGCCCCTACGTGGTCGCGCTCTGCTGGACGAGATAGACCGCGTGGTGCGCTTGGCGCATCCCTCTAGGCATGCTCACCCGAAGCATGAGGCTGCCGTGGACTATATCTTCTACCTTTGGTGCGGTCCCGACTCGCCACTCTTCGACAAGTCTGCGATGACCACCTTCGAGCGTTACTTTGTTGCTGACAAGAATACCCACACGGAGACGAAGGGGTACTACTTTAAGTACCGCCAAGATCTAGAGACGATCGAGATGATCCTCCACGAGTTTGGACTAGAGGGCGAAGATTGTCACGTGATCAACGGGCATGTTCCTGTCAAGGTTGCCAAGGGCGAGAAGCCTATCGCTGCAGGTGGCAAGCTGATGATCATCGATGGAGGCTTCAGTCGTGCATATCAGAGCAGTACAGGCATCGCAGGCTACACATTGATCTACAATTCGCAAGGTATGCAGCTGGTGCAGCACGAGCCCTTTACGACGATGCGCCGTGCGGTGGAGCTGATGGAGGATATCAAGAGCGTGACGGTCATCTCGGAGCGTACGACGCACCGCATGCTGGTGGCTGACACCGACGTAGGTGCTGATCTACAGCAGCAGGTGGACGATCTGGAGAAGCTCCTCCACGCTTTCAACGCTGGTCTGATCAAGGAGCGCAAGTCTCTCCCTCAGATCGTCACGAAGTGAGATGTGTGATGACTTGACAGCAAATCCTATTGGGGCTTAATCATATGCCCCAACGACCTCGATAGTATCGCATCAATCGACGTAATGGGGTAGGCATCCTAGTAGTACCATAATAAACGAACTCAGAGTATGAAACAGCAAAACATCAGAATCGCACAATTCGTAGGTCTCCTAGGGTGCCTACTTGTCATTACCTCCTGTTGTCTCTTTCGCTCCCCGAAAGACCCCAACCAAATCCAGAACCCTCCTCCCACAGATCGTTACTATCTTGCTTGCCGTGTCAATGGAAAGCCTGTAGTGTTTAAAGAAGCAGAACCTCTATTCGCAATTTCATCAGAGTTTTCAGTGTTGAGCGATTCCACAAGAACTGGGACCATCGTCAAGTTTTATGTGAGAGGAGTAAACAAGACGGCTTTTAAACGAGTTGTTGAACTACGACTTCGTCAAGAATTTACTGTTTTCGACGACGTAACAAAAAAGACTTCGACTCTTTTCAAGGAGTCTGTTCTACAAAATGCATATTATTTTTTCGGTAAAGAGTCTCACCTTTCAAAGTCTTTGATAAGAGGAACGATGCAAATAACTGATTTTGAATATGACAAAATTAGCTCTAGTCGTCCTAAAGGCAATCTTTCGGGTGTGTTTGAATTTACGTGTCTTGTGTTAGATCCAGAGACAAACGAAATCGACACATGCAAAATAACTGATGGAGTCTTTAATGTAACACTTATAGAATAGCTTCAGCATGAAAACAAAACAAATATTCAAGGCTATCTTAATCAGCCTTGCTCTACTTGCCATTTCAACACGAATAGTTGCTCAGCAGATTGAATCGGAGCGAGACAAAATCTTTGAGCACGTAGACTTGCAGCAAGTTCCGTATGGGATATTGGAGGATTATGGTCTGTCTTCTGTTTCATTGCTTCCCTATACGAAGCAAGAGCTAGACACAAAAATGAACCTCTTGAGATACTAGCTTTGAAGAGTCTGTCTCGTAAAAGTGGAAAACAAGAATAATAGGCTTTCGTATGAAAGGAAAGATCATTAAGGTGCTGTGGTGGCTCTTTGGAGCCTTTTGGGCTTTGACCTTAATTACATTTGTGCTGATTTGGTTTGGCATCATAGGCTATATGCCTGATGTGGAGCAGTTGCAAAACCCTATCGACAAGTATGCCTCTGTCCTCATCTCGGATGATGGGGTACAATTAGGATCCTATGCCCACGGTTCGACAAATCGCATCTACGTGAGCTATGACGAGCTTGCCGAGCCGCTTGTACAGGCTCTGATAGCTACGGAGGATGTACGCTTTTACAAGCACTCGGGTGTCGACATGCGAGGCGTGGGGCGTGCCGTGATCAAGCGTGGCGTGCTACGCAATACGGCTAGTGGTGGAGGTAGTACCATCACGCAGCAGCTGGCTAAGCAGCTCTACTCCCCTCATGCTAAGTCTACATTACAGCGCCTTCTGCAGAAGCCTATTGAGTGGGTTATAGCGATCAAGCTGGAGCGCAACTACACCAAGGAGGAGATCATTGCGATGTATCTGAATCAGTTTGACTTCCTCTACAACGCTATCGGTATTCGCTCAGCTGCGCAGACTTACTTTGGCAAGACTCCCTCTGAGCTAACTCTAAACGAGTCGGCGATGCTGGTGGGAATGTGCAAGAATCCCTCGCTTTATAACCCCGTCCTGCACGCTGACAGCGATGCACCATTGAAGCGCCGCAACACAGTGCTCCTACAGATGGAAAAAGCAGGATACATCTCCGATGAGACCTACACAACTGCTGCTGCCGAGCCGATCCGCATCAACTTTACCAGTAATACGCACTCCGATGGCTTGGCTCCTTATTATAGAGAGTTCGTACGCCTTCTCCTGACTGCCAAGAAGCCTCAGCGAAGTGACTACTCGCAGTGGAATCAGGAGCAGTATGCTATCGACTCGCTCCTCTGGGAGACACAGCCGATCTATGGGTGGTGCCAGAAAAACAAGAAGTCTAACGGATCGCACTATGATCTCTATGCTGATGGGCTCAAAATCTATGGCACGATCGATAGTCGTATGCAGCAGTACGCTGAGGAGGCAGTACAGAAGCATATGAGCGAGTTTGTACAGCCTAACTTCGATCGTGAGATGAGGGGATTTAAGCTGGCTCCTTACAGTAGCGACCTGACGGCACAGCAACGCAAGGAGGCTATCGAGCGTGCGCTACGCAACACAGATCGCTGGCGGTCGCTTAAGAAGCTCGGCATGTCACCCGAGGAGATCCGCAAGACTTTTGACCAAAAGCGTAAGATGCGTGTCTGGAGCTACAACGGCTGGGTCGAAAAGGAGATGACTCCTCGGGACTCTGTACTATACTATAAGCACTTCCTCCACACGGGATTCATGGCGATGAATCCGCACAATGGCAATATCCTGGCTTATGTCGGAGATGTGGACTTTCGTACGTTTAAGTATGATATGGTCTCGCAGGGACGACGACAGGTGGGTTCGACGATCAAGCCTTTTCTCTACTCTCTCAGTATGATACAGGGTATCTCTCCCTGTGAGCAGGTGATGCATCAGCCGATTACGCTCTATGATGCTAATGGCAAGGCGTGGACGCCGCGCAATACTGGAGCCAAGCGAGTGGGGGAGATGGTCTCGATCAAGTGGGGACTGCAAAACTCCTCTAACTGGGTCACGGCATACCTAATGGGACGCACATCACCCTATACCTTTGTCCGCTTGCTCCACTCGTTTGGCATCAAGGGCGATATAGACCCTGTCGTCTCTGTAGCTCTCGGCACGCCTGATGTGACGGTCAGCGAGATGGTGGCTGCTTATAGTGCTTTTGTCAATCAAGGTATCCGTGTCGACCCGATTCCTGTGACCCGTATTGAGGACCGCTACGGCAATGTGGTAGCCACCTTTACGGCTAATCTTACGGAGGTCCTTCCCGCACGAGCTGCCCTGCAGATGCTGGACATGATGCGTGCCGTCGTCGATGGCGGTACGGGTGGCAGGTTGCGCTTCCGACACAATCTGACGATGCCTCTAGGAGGTAAGACGGGTACGACACAGCGCAATAGCGATGGATGGTTTGTCGGCTTCTCTCCTGAGATCGTGGCGGGTTGCTGGGTCGGCGGCGAGGAGCGCTCGATACACTTCCGCTCGATGGCGTATGGCCAGGGAGCCTCCGCAGCGCTACCTGTCTTTGGCTACTTCATGAAGGCTGTCTACGCAGACCCATCGCTTGGTTACTCGACGGAGACACCGTTCAACGTGCCTGCGGGCTTCTCTCCATGTGGCGAGCAGGCGACAGTTGAGCTGCACGAGCCTCTGAGCGACGCTGTCGATGATGCCGTCGACGACGTTATGGAGACTATCTTAGAGTGATGAAATAAACTTTTAGGCGTTTGGCTCTCTAAAGACAAGAGAGATGGAGCTTCTGATACCTCCAGAGACTTAGACTGACGCTCTCTAGGAGCTTCAAAAGAGTGCTACTCAGACCTTCAAAGGTTAATCTATCTTACAAATGCCGCTCATGTCATTTGTTTTTACGACCTTTGCAATCGGTTTGAGTACACTGAGTATTTGTGCCCCTTTGCGTACAGCACTCTCCTATGGATGATTAGAGTGCGTGAACGCATTGTAGAGTTAACCCTTTAAATCGAGTATAGCCATGGCAATGAGACAATTAAAAATCAATCAGTCGATCACCAATCGTGAGAGTGCATCGCTGGATCGTTACCTCCAAGAGATCGGGCGAACGAGCCTCATATCTCCCGAAGAGGAGGTGGAGCTGGCGCGTGAGATACATCGTGGTAATCGGCGTGCATTGAACAAGCTGGTGGAGGCCAACCTCCGGTTTGTCGTCTCTGTGGCAAAGCAATATCAGAACCAAGGCCTGAGCCTTCCTGACCTGATCAATGAGGGAAACATTGGAATGATCAAGGCGGCCGAGAAGTTTGACGAGACACGTGGATTTAAGTTTATCTCCTACGCTGTGTGGTGGATCCGTCAGTCTATCCTGCAGGCACTTGCCGAGCAGTCACGCATCGTGCGTCTGCCACTCAATCAGGTGGGGCTACAGCAGAAGATGAATAAGGCGATCGTCAAGTTCGAGCAGCTCAATGGTCGTCGTCCTAGTCCGCAGGAGATAGCTGCTGAGCTGGAGCTCCCCGAGGACAAGATCCGTGAGGCACTCAAGGTGCAGGGCAAGCATCAGTCGCTCGACGCTCCCTTTGTGGAGGGTGAGGACAATAATATGCTAGATGTCCTGGTCAATGAGGACACCCCCTCGACCGATAGCAGTCTGATCAACGAGTCTCTCTCTGCGGAGATAGATCGTATCCTGGATCAGCTGGGAGATCGTGAGGCGGAGGTGCTACGCTGCTTCTTCGGCATCGGTTGTCCTGAGATGACTCTCGAGGAGATCGGCGAGCGCACCAAGCTCTCTCGTGAGCGTGTACGTCAGATCAAGGAGAAGGCGATTCGTCGCCTCAAGCAGTCCGACCGCTGTGAGTACCTAAAGGCATATCTTGGATAGTCGTCTCGCTCGATAGCAGAGGCGCATATCACGCTATCACATAAAGAGCCTCATTGGTCTAGCATACGACTGTAGCTAGAGCAATGAGGCTCTTTTCTATACGACCCAATAATCTCATATTATATGACAGACAAGACAAGTACCCCCTCGACCGACTGGTTGGGCTATCTGATGGGACTCATCTCATCGGCCACCTTTGGACTGATTCCACTGCTGAGTATACCCGTGCTGGCGCAGGGCGTGGCAGAGGGGACTGTGCTGATGTACCGCTTTCTCATAGCAGCACTCATCGTCGGCAGCATTGTCGTGATACGTAGAGAGTCACTACGCATATCGTGGCGAAGCTTCTTGATACTGCTCGCCTTGTCTGTCTTGTACTTCTTCTCCTCCTTCCTGCTCATCGAGGGGTACCAGCATATGCCGTCGGGAGTCGCTACGGTCCTCCACTTCAGCTACCCAACGTTTGTAGTGCTGCTCATGTTTCTTGTTTTTCGTCAGCGGATAAATGTACTGCAAGGGCTGGCCGTTCTCTTAGCTTTATGTGGTGTCTCGCTCATCTCTGGCTTCTTTGAGTCAGACGTGACCTCCATACCGCTCAGGCCGTTGCTTACGGTACTTTTCTCCGGCTTTTGCTACGCCACCTACATCGTGATCCTTCGGCACTCTCGCCTAGAACCGATGAGTAGCTTCAAGCTAACCACCTACGTCATGGGACTCTCGACCATACTCTTTGCGCTCTTTTGCAAAGCGACTGGTGCCAGTCTCCTCCTAGACAATACGACGCAATGGATCTATACCGCCCTGCTAGCACTCATCCCAACCGTCTGCGCTAATATCACGCTCGTCTGGGCGGTACAGCGAATAGGCTCCACGCCGACCGCCATCATGGGCGCGCTGGAGCCACTCACAGCCGTCATCGTGGGGGCACTAGCTCTAGGCGAGAAACTCTCCCTAGGTCAAGGCGTCGGCATCGGCGTCGTCCTGCTGGCCGTCCTGCTACTAGTCGTGTCGCCGCTACTGATGCGTCGACTCAAGCAGGTATAGCTAAAGCTGGCGCGCCAAGCTGCGAGAGAGGTAAAACTTGTTCGTCTCGGAGACATAGACGACAGGCGTCGGAAGCTCTTGCTCCACCCCGTCAACCCATGCTCTGCGCTGGTAGGCGCGTAGCTCGATCTCATGACCCTTGTAGTGGATCATGATCCGCTTCTCCTCGGGCTGGTCACCCGTTATCTCGCATTGAGACTGAGGAAAGAGCGCATCGTGTGGCGCGTAGTACTCCTCCGAGAGCTCCATCATCGTCTGCTTCAGACCCAGCTGCGTACGCATATAGTTATGCAGGTCAATGTTGGTCACACAACCTCTGATCGGCGTCAACTGCTGCGGTGTGTAGCTCGCGAGAAAGACCTCTTCGCCCGTATGCCCATGCGTTGTAAAGCCAATGAGCAGGTGACGCTTCATCCAGTCGACGAAGTAATCTTTCAAACGGTACTTCTGACTCCAGCCCAGCGCCGCATACTTCGTCTTGCGTTGCTCAGCCGATAGTGTCGAGCAGGCGTAGTCCTCGACCGCATTGATCTCCGCCAGCTCTTCATCCGAAGGACGTATGCCGCTCCAGGTGTAGAGACTATCGGCAAGGAGTGAAAGAGCCGTCTGGCTCGTCTTGCGCCCCAGCTCTACCGAACTATAGCGAAAGAGCGTCAGCGGCATGATCAGTTCGTCCAGAGTCAGACGCGCATAGCCCCGGTCCACACGACCGATGCTCATACCGCTATTACCATGGTCTGCCGTCACGAGGACGATCGTATTCCCGTCCCGCTGCGCATAGTCCAGTGCCACGGCAACCGCCTTGTCAAAAGCTAGAAACTCCGTAGCCATCGCCACGGGATCGTTGGCATGAGCTGCCCAGTCGACCTTGCTTCCCTCCACCATTAGGACGAAGCCGTTAGGGTTCTCCAGATTACGGATTGCCGTCTCCGTCATCTCAGCTAGCGAGGGGTAGCGCAGCGTGTCTCCCAGCGAACGCCTGTCCATATCGTACGGCATATCCATCTCTCCAAAAAGCGCCCACATACCGCCACCTCGATGCGCTCGCATAGCTGCGAGATCATCGAGGTAAAGCGCTATGCCCTGTCGGTTCAGACGCTCCTTTAGTTCACTCGTCATCAGCGAGGTACCACCACCTAGGAGGAGGTCCACGCCATTGTCCACCATCTGCGGGACGATGCTCTTGTAAAGCTTGCGAGAGGACGTGTGAGCCGTGCAGTCTGCTGGTGTAGCGTGAGGAAATTCGCACGTACAGACGACCCCGATACGCTTGCCTTGCGTCTGCTTGGCAGCCTCTAGAAGAGTCACCACAGGACGATAAGCCCACGAGGAGTCGAGCGGTACGAGGTCATTGTGTGGCTCACTGTACGGATAGGTTGCGATAAAGCCATCGATCGAGGGGACTCCCGTCATATAGCAAGAGGTGGTCGGAGCCGAGTCCCCGATCGGTGCATTGGAGCAGTAGGTGATGACACTCCCCGAGAGATAAGGGTCGAGCGCTAGGTGCTGTGCCTGAGGGTCTAGTGCCCTCTGGTACCAGCGAGCCAGTGAGACAGTCGGTAGTGAGGTGCCGTCCGAGATGAGGAGGATCACGTTCTTCGCAGGTCGCTCTGGTAGTGGGTACTCTCGCTGCTGCCCCACCAAAGAGAGCGTGGGGAGGAGCAGCAGTAAGATACGTAAGATGCTTTTCATAAAGGTTGTATTTAAGGTGTTGTTAGGTTGTCAGTTGGTAGTGCTTCGTACATCAAGGTGAGACCGATGAAGTCCTCTACCGAGAGACGCTCCGCACGCAGCGTGAAGATCTCATGATCAGCGTAGGGGAACTCCTTGCCAAAGAGTGACATCAAGGCATTGCGCAGCATCTTCCGCCGCTGCCCGAAGGCGGTCTTGACTACCCGCTTGAAGTTAGCCTCATCGCAGGGCAGTGCGGTGCGACCATTTCGTCGTGCGATCATCACGCCACCATCTACCTTGGGCGGTGGATTGAAGTCACGCTTGGACACTTTAAAGAGGTAGTCGCAGTCATACCAGCACTGTAGCAGGACGCTCAGGATACCGTAGTCACGTCCGCCAGGCGAGGCACACAACCGCTGCGCCACCTCGTGCTGTAGCATACCCGCCACAGCTGGGATGCGCTCGCGTAGCTCTAGGATACGAAAGAAGATCTGCGAAGAGATATTGTACGGATAGTTGCCGATCACCACAAAAGGCGTGTCCGCCCGACCGGGTATCAGCTCCTCCGCCGGGAGCTTGAGGAAGTCCCCCTCGATGATCCGCCCCTCCTGGCTCAATTGAGGGAACTGCTGGTGCAGATACTCGATACTCTCATGATCTATGTCAATGACCTGCAGGTCATGCCCCGCCTCTAGGAGTGGCTGCGTCAGGACACCCATCCCAGGTCCTACCTCTAGGATCGGCGTGCCGAGATAGTCCGCGACCGAGTCGGCAATGCGCTGCGCTGCGCCACGGTCCGTGAGAAAGTGTTGTCCCAGATATTTCTTCGCTCGTACAGAATCCATAGTTCTTTCGCTCGTTGTCGTGTCAAAAGTACAACTTTTCCGTCAAGGGAGAGGGGAGACCAGAGATTAGAGGTTAGATATTAGAGTTTAGAGAGCGACACATCTTTCGAACGTGCTATTGCTACCCCGACTAGCAACACCTGGCGCAATATTGTATAAGTCCAAGTGATTACATACCTTTGCGTACGAAGAAGTAGATTGAGCAGGAAAGAGATCAAGCACTCCGCTAAGATCTACGATTTTGCTTCTATAGATCATAAACTAGAGTAGAAGTATGAGGCAGTACTACATCGTCCACAACGGACAAGAACTAGGGCCCTACACGCTTGAGGAGTTGTCCGCCCGAGGAGTTACTCCCCAGACGATGATACGCGTCGAGGGCATGAGCGATGCTTGTCCGGCTCAAGCGCTGGATGAGCTACGTCCTCTCTTTGGGTACCAAGCACCTGGCCCTAATCCATACGCAGGAGCTCCTGCTTACGGCACCTCGTATGGCTATGGCAGCTACATGCAGCCACAAAATCGTCCCAAGATGCCACCCGACAACCTTGTGTGGAGCATCCTCTGCGTCTTACTCTTCTTTCCACTAGGGATTATACCACTTGTCTACTCGATACAGGTCTCTACACACTATGATAGAGGCAACTACGCAGAAGCTGAGAGCGCAAGTCGCAAGTCGCTTCAGTGGGCTAGGGGGCTTGCCATTGCGGCTGCTGTGTGCATAGGTATTTCCATAGCTGTCTTCGTAGCCATAGCTATTGCTGCCACGTCGGCAATATCGGCAGCTTTGTAGACACTCTCTTCAGGGGGCTTGCTACCGAGAGCAACTAATCAGATCTCGTCGGGCAGTCCTGATACAAGACAACCGCCTTTAGATATCCACGTGAGAAACGACCAATTTCTCACGTGGATATTTTTTATTCTCCACCGAAGAAAGAAAAAAACTCTTCGGACTTATCATTTCATTCTTCCGAAGTTTCATTTCATTCCTCCGAAGAATTTTTCCTCGCCTCCGTGGAGAATAAAAAAAACTCCACGGAGGAATTTGTTTTTCCTCTGTGGAGTGGACTTATCGCTTCGTAAGAGGGAGCATCATGCGTAGCTGTGCATCCCGCCGAGGAAGAAGTTGACCCCGAAGTAGGTGACCAGCACCGACACGAAGGCGATTAAGAGATAAACATGCAGGAACCTCTGCGAGCGGAAGCAACGCAGCGACTCGCAGTGTAGTGGCAGGGCGTAGATGATGAGCGTGATGAGTGCCCACACCTCTTTGGGGTCCCAGCTCCAGTAGCGTCCCCATGAGACGTTTGCCCAGACGGCTCCGATGAAAATGCCGATAGCCAGCAGTGCGACTGCGGGATAGAGGAGTAGTCGACTGAGTGCCTCTAGGTGCGTCCCGACGGCAGAGCGGCGTGACAGGATCAGTGCCATGCAGCTATTGAGCATCATAAAGGCCAAGAGACTATACGCTATCATGATGACCAGCACATGGATGCTCAGTAGCGGCGAGTGAAGCACTGGCATCAGCGGAGTAATCTGCGGATTGCTGCCCCCGAAGGAGGCTACCAAGAGCGACAAACCGCCCATGAGTAGCCCAAAGGGGACCAATACCCGATGCTTGCGCCCGGCAAGTATGGTCAGTAGCAGTACGATCCAGGCTAAGGCTTGCATCGTCTCAAAGCCATTGCTCAGCGGCACATAGCCCGAGACGATCCAGCGCAGGATCACCATCAGGGTTAGGTAGAGCATACTGCCGTAGATGATGATCCAGATGCCCCACTTGACAAATGGCGGATCCACGAGTCGCCCCACGGAGAGCTGATAAGCGGTCCAGATGAAGAGCAAGATCCCGATGGTGGCGAGGATCTTGGCGAGGAGTCCGATAAAGGGGGAGAGCTGGTTGTAGTAGATCTCGGAGCGAAAGCGCATAACCGAGGGACAGCTCTCACCGCCCTCCTTGAGCTGGTACTGACGGAGCTTGACGAGGAAGTCTTGCGCCTCATCCCACTGCTGCATGATGACCAGTTCGCTTAGGTAGTTAAAGCTCTTGCGTACGAAAGTCCACTGATCTAGAGGCATCTCTGCGGGTAGATCTGTAGAGGCTGGATGATACCATGCGATACTTCCATGGCTCTGTACGGGGAAGATCGCGAGCGACTCGCCTAGTCCTAAGCTCTGTATCACCTGACACTTCTCGTGTGCCTCAAAGAGTGCCTTGCGCCCAGGCTGGTCGGGGTGCTGTATGTAGTTGTCCAGCAGTGACTCTAGGCGATAGTTACCCTGCAAGTCAAAGAACTGACGGTAGCTCACCCGCTTCCCCTCGTAGCACTCGAGCAGCTTGCGTATGCTCCGATCTTTGATCCGTATCATCGGCTCATCGACCCAGCTGTCGTAGTAAAAGATCCAGCCCGCCAAGACTTGCTCGGGAGAAAAGCCTCGGTAGCTACTGCGTCCATAGAGCTTCTCGGTAAACTCCTGAGCATAGGTTTCTAGGGGACAAACGCGATTGTTGTACAAGATGTGCAGTTCGCCAAAGCTTTTCGCCACATTGGCTGGAACCGTCTTGGGGAGAGGCGTCGCAGGTGCTTTTGCCTCTGCCGAGAGCGTACCACCAGCAAGGAGTATCAGGAGCATAGCCACGGGAGAGACCAGTGCCTGCTTGAGGAGCTGTCTCACCTTACGACGACGTGCGTACATGCCCCCTACGAAGCTGATTGCGAGAAGCGCATAGCCTAGGTAAGAGATTGCTATCCCCCACGGATCGTAAGCGATGGAGAGGATAGAGGAGGTAGTCTCTGGCTCGTAGCCCGACTGGTAGAAGCGATAGAATCGGTAGCGGAAGATGCGATTCATCGAGACAGCACCACGAAGGCTCTTCGATCGCTCTTGGTCCTGGATGATGAGATTGCTCTGGTAGTCTAGCGGGAATTGGGTCCCTGTGTAGTAGGTCAGATCAAAGCGCTCCAAAGCGACCTCAAAGGGGAGGGTCAGTGTCTCTCCCTGATCGCTCTGATAGCGATCCGTAGGACTGGCGCCCTCCTGGAGCTTGATCCGTCCATGTATGGCGGTCCAGCTAGTCACGCCAGCGCCCAGCAAGATGACCAGTAGTGAGACGTGAATCATCCAGATCCAGAAGCGTCTGTAGAGCTTAGCCCGTAAGATATAGAGTAGCCCAGCACAGGAGAGTAGCACCCACAAGATGGTAAAGAGCGGAGAGCCATACCAGTGCTCCTGAACGAAGGGCGTACCGTAAAGCTTTTCAACCACAGTGGCTGCCGCGAGGACAGCCACCGTGATGAGTAGTAGTATGAAGGGAAGCTTGCGCCACACCATATTTATATTGTATCTAGTGTGTGAAGCTATACTGCGTTGATAAACTTGACAACCGCCTCACGATCCTTGCGGTCGAGCTTGCGAAACTTCTCTACGGTAAAGCGTGCATCGCTATCCTTCGCTCCGTGCCACATAATAGCCTCGATCACATTGCGTGCACGGCAGTCATGCAGACGATCCTGATGACCTGAAGCTTTCTGGCTCAGACCACGGCCCCAAAGCGGTGTGGTACGACACCAGCCTGTGCGGATATCGTTTTGCATGTGGAGTTGGTGCTGGATCATATCGGTGTAAGGCCAGATCTTTTGCTTTGGGTAGCGTGGCATAGCCTTCTTGCCACCCTCGGTCAGACCATACACATCCACGACGACATCATCGCCCGTAGTCCAAGAGGGACGGTGGCAAGTGGCACAGCCGATCTCGGTGAAAAGCTGCTTACCACGCTGCACATCGGGGGAGTCGATGTCTCTCGCTGCTGGCACTGCAAGACCACGTATCCACACCATCAGGTCGTAGCAAGCCTGTGCGTCCATCTCGACGGGTAGGTCCGTAGCTGTAAAGAAGTCGTAGATATCCTGCTCCACATTGCCTGTCTTCTTGCGCTCTGGGAAGTATTTGTAGAACTGTGCCTGCACATCGGGATCTTTGCTTGCCGTCCTTGCATAAGCCTCGGGGATGTAGAACTTACGAAACATAGGCGTGATGATGTTGGTCACCTCCCATAGGCTCACATTGGCAGAAAGCTTGGTAAAGTCACACGCATAGTCAAAGCGCATCGGATGCCCTGCAGCGTCTACCCCCGTAGGCGCGAAGTCGTTTCCAGCCCAGATCGCAGGATTGAGCGGGGTATGCGGAGCCTCCTTGATATACTGCTGACGTATATCATCATCACTTATCGCATCGAGTAGACCCGTGCCGTAGATGCCGATGGTAGATTCAAGCGTAACGACTGCCTGATCTATTGGATAGGGCTTGCCATTCACTTCTAGAGGCGAGTAGAGAGCCTCTGCGGGCAGATGTACCTCAGGATAGATGAGGTCGTAGGTCTCGCCATCGTCAAACTTATTGCCCCACTCGTCCGTATAGCTACGCCAGTCGATGGTCATCTTCTTTTCGTCGATCATCGGCTTGAAAGGAGGCAGTGCGACAGTCATAGGCACTAAGCCGAGCGAGCTAGCCATATTTCCCTCTTTGTCAGTAACGATGATGAGACAGCCATTGCCCATCTCCTCGCTATTGTAGCGTGTGATGCGCTTACCATGTCCATAGCCTGGGTGACAAGCCTCGCAGGTGGTACGATTGTATAGAGGACCTAGTCCCGTGAAGGTCAGACCAGGTACATCACCAGCAGCGTGCGCCGTCTCAAAGCGACGCTCACCCTGCTTGAAGTTGGCATCTAGTCCAGCCAGTGCAATAGCCTCTGTGGGCTGCTCGAAGCATGAGGCGGTATTGTTGAAGGTAGTGCCTAGCTTGCCTCCGCTGTAATACTCCTCGCTAAGCGTCTGAGGAGTGTCGCTACCACACTCTCGCTGACAAGCTGTCAGGCTCGTAAGGATGAGTGCCAGCAGCGCTAGCTGTGTAGTTAAGTGCTTCATAAGAATAAAGTATTTGGGTGTATGTGTCTCCCCTCCCCTGACAGCTTATATCTATCATCATAATCTATTGCTTTGGCAAATGTGCACAGGGGAGGGGTGAAGGTGTGTAGTCCTATGGACGGTGTATATCTATTAGATAGAAGAAGTTGCAAGATTAGATAGACTCAATGAAGGTGACGACAGCTTTTCGCTCCTCCTTGTTGAGCTTGCGAAACTTCTCAATCGACTGTCTTGCATCACTATTCTTAGCTCCGTGCCACATGATCGCCTCGATCACGGTACGTGCTCGGCAGTCGTGTAGTCGATCGCCAGCCCCAGTTGCTTTCATGCTAAGCCCACGACCCCACAGCGGGGTGGTACGACACCAACCTGTGCGGATATTGTTCTTCATCTGCAGCTGGTGCTGGATCATATCGGTGTAGGGCCAGATCTTCTGATGCGGATAGCGTGGCAGGAGGCTAGCACGAGCACCTACGAAGAAGTTGTTCGGGTCGCGGATCTGATCCTCGCCCGTAGTCCAGGTAGGACGGTGGCAGCTGGCGCACCCCATCTCCTCAAAGAGCTGCTTACCCTGTTGAAACTCTTTGCTATCAGCATCTCGTGCCGACGGGACGGCTAGTCCGCGGTGCCATACCATAAAGTCAATGTACTCCTCATCGGTCATATCGGCCGGGAGCTCGCTAGAGGTTAGGTAGTTGTAGATGTCCTTCTTGACATCACCGCTCTTCCGCCACTCTGGGTAATAGGTGTAAAACTTAGCCTGCACCTCGGGATCTTCAGAAGCTACCTTAGCATAGGTAGGAGTCATGTAGTGGTAGCGACGATCGCTACGAGTCACGTTGGTGATGTTCCAGATAGCGTTAGCACCTGGGCCATCCTGTATGCTACCACGTGTCAAGCCGTAGGTGTAGCGGGGAAGGTACTTAGTGCCGTCGCCCTGCTTTTTATTGACGTAGTACCTAACGAAGTCGCCATTCTTCCAGACGGAGGGGTTAAGGTTGGCTCCATGCTTCTCCTCCGTCTGATACTGAGCACGGAGGTCTTCGTCACTGATAGCGTCGAGCAGACCTGTGCCGTAGATACCGATGGTGCTCTCTAGGCGAACACGTAGATCGGAGTATGGGATGTCCTTGCCCTTGGCCTGTAGAGGTACATAGAAGGCATCCTCCGGGATGGTCACCTCTGGGTAAATAAGGTCGTATGTCTCGCCATCGTCAAACTTATTGCCCCACTCGTCTGTGTAGGGGAGCCAGTCTATCCTAATCTTACGCTCATCAAGTGGTGCCTTAAAGGGTGGCGCAGCTTGCGTCTGAGGCATACCTGTGAGGGAGGATAGGTAGTTATCGTTTTGGTCCGTGAGGACGAGTAGATAGCCGTTACCTATGGTGTTCGAGTTGTACTCGGTCTGTCTAGCGCCATGACCGTATCCCGGGTGGCAAGCGATACAACTAGCACGTAGCCACAAGGGGCCTAAGCCACGTAGCGGGAAGTTTGGATCAGTAGATGTGTCAAAGGGATTCTCGAAGAGGCGCTCTCCTCTCTTAAACCTAGCGACCAAACCAGCCTCCTCGACTGCAGGGGTAAACTGCTCGTAGCAGGTGGCCGTGTTATTGAACGCGGTGCCTAGCTTTCCCCCGCTATAGTACTGCTCTTCGTATGGATTCGTTTCGCTTGGATCTGGAGAGTCTGAGCTACATGCGCTCAAGAGCGCCAGACAGCCTATCAGGCTACATATGCTTAATACCTTGTTCATAACAACTTCCTCTAAAAAACTATCATACATCTGCAGGGCTCCTCTAGGGATCCTGCAGATGGTATGACGATTGGTTATTGATTACTTCTGTACAGCCTCGATAGCTGCATCGATCTTCTCTAGGAGCGCATTGCACGCCTCGATGGCGGGCTTAGTAGCCTCCTTAGTTAGGTTATTGCGGAAGGGCGCTGGCATAGCAGCTACCGTCTTGATCGCATGGTCTATGGCAGAGCGGATCTCCTTGTCTAGCTCGGGATGCTGCTTAGCCATGTAGGTAGCGAGAGAGTGATTGTGGACAGTGCCGTCGAGAGAGCCGTAGTAAGCATTACGGACGCTACGGAGGTTGTCAGTGAAGTCCTCAATAGAGTTCCAGCTGTACCAAGACTCCACGTCTAGGACATTGCCCGAGTTGACCGGGTCGGTAATCTTCGTATTGCCCACCTCGTCAGAGATGTCGCTTGCACCTTGTAAGATCTGAACGAGAGCATCCTTCTGGCTCTTGTAGGCGCTGTTGCCCTGCTCCCCAGCAGCGATCATGAGCTGACCGTAGTCCATTGTGGGGAGGAGCTCGGCATCCTCAAGTGTCTTCTTCTTGTCAGCCGTCACCTTGTCAATGCCAGCCCAGCTAGCCTCTAGACGAGTAGTCTGACGAGCTAGATCTTCCGCAACAGCTGCATTGTAGATGCGCTCAGGCTCTGTGATCTCAGCAACCTTACGAGGCTGACCATCTCTAAAGATAATGTACTCCACAGCGTGGAAGCCGAGTAGACCGTAGCCTAGAGAAGCAAAGCCCGCAGCATCAGCTCCCTCCTCCTTAAGCTCATCGAGGAGGTCTTTGTTCTGAAGGACGTTGTCCAGCTGATTCTTTTGCAGAGGCCAAGAGTCGATGTGTGGATCGATGTTGTAGTCACCAGCAGCTCCATAGAGAAAAGCCTCACTAAGCTCCCAGTAAGCACGCGCTGAGACCCACTTCTTGCAAGCCTTGTTGACCAGCTCTTGAGAGGGGTTCTTCATCAGCTCCTCGCAAAGCCCAGACAGCTCGATAGCATCGTCTGCTAGAGACTTGTAGGTGGGGACTACGACACCCTCGACAAACTGCTTGACGAGAGCCGTCTGTGCGGGGTCTAGTTGCTTTGCCTTGGGCTCGTCACTCTCTTGACAAGAGACGAGGATGACGCCCACGACTGAGAGAAGGAGCATCTTAAAGATGTAGGTATACTTATTCATAGTCGATTGTATTGTGTTGAGTTAAAAGAATCTAGAAGTGAAACATGCCAAAGTAAGCGATGCCTAGACTGATCGTCGGCTCATCGTTGAACTGCTTGTGCAGCATACGATAGCTATACTCAGCCTTGACGACGATCTCGGGGATCGGGTAGTAGTTCAGTCCGACAGTAAACTTCTGTCGCTCCCACTCCAGCTCGTCGGTCATATTGGGTACTACTTGAAACATGGAGTCGTAGTAGTCATACCGCCCGAAGAGGTAAAGACGCTGCTTGAGCTGCCTCAGCTTAGCCGAGGCTGAGAAGAGGTCATATCCGCCCTCCAGGCCTGCAGCTAGAGCCGCCTTGGCGACACTGTTCTTTGGCGAGGGCGAGTCCTTGCGGGTCGTGCGGTTGGCCTTTGTGATCTCCATCGAGTCGCCTAGGTGTCCGTAATCCACATTGCCTCGCAAGATGAGGTGCGGATTGGCATACTGAAAGTCAAAAGCTCCGATACAGACAAGCCCCTTGATATGGTCATACTTGTTTGTCGCATTGAGCGTGTTGCGACCGCTCGTCCCGACGTAGCCACTCAGGCTGAGGCGCAGATTGCGTACGGAGTAGTTGTCCACGCGCATAGCGCAAGCATAGTTCGTCGCCATCTTAAACTCGTAGGGACTACCCGCACCGCCATGAATCCAGTCCTTATTGTTAAAGCGGTCAGCATCTAGCCCGGCGATACCCATCACCTCATACCGCCAGTTAGGTAGTTTACCCCACAGGCCTATACCGGTCTCGTGCCACGTACAGGGCAGGATCGTATTCTCCCCCTCGGGGCGGTAGACCGTAAAGAACTCCGTCGGCATGTGATACGCATTGGTTGCTCCGACGGGCACCACCATGTGTCCGATGCGGAGGTTGAGCGCTCGCGAGAAGCTCTTCTGTAGCCAAAACTGCTCGAGAGCCACCTCGCCACCACGCTCTATCTCAGACTCGTACTCGCCAGTCTCCTCCTCTTCGATCTCGACAGCACTCTCCGTGCCACCATGCTCAAACTCGATCTCAGAGCCTAGAGACCAACCGTGACCGAAGTCATAACCGACGAAGAAAACTACGTGAGGCAAGTCCACCTGCCCGAAGCTACGAGCATCTTTGTAGAGTGCCGCATCGGTGTAGCGCTTGAAGTTATTACTGTAAAACATCCTCGATGCAACAGCCTCTCCATACCCACCTAGGGTGAGCCGACGAGGAGCTGGTGCGGGAGCCTGTGACAATGTATCCACAGTCTGCGCCTCTGATAGCTGTACGGTGCAAAGTACGAGAGCACAGAGGAGATACGAAATGAGTCGTTTCATATATTATTATAGCGTGTTTGACATTGTCGTAAATCAAACGAAGGGAGAGCTTTATTGGGACCCCTTACATTGTTTAGCGTACCTCAAGATGGGCACAGTGGAGGGGGAAAACGAAGAGAATAAGGGGACGAATCCTCTACTATGCGACATCTCGTGGAGCCTGTCGACTACCCGACAAATTTCCACTGCAAAGGTACGGCAGGGGCTTACAACGACTCACAGCAAGAGCTAGCAAATTGTAGGTATATCGGTGGCAAGTAACAATCGTTCAATACTACCTATTAGGTAATTCGCTGAAATAATCGAGCGGTGATGAGCCTCGTTTTCTGTAGCTCTACTCTCATCCAGAGGCTCTTA
This sequence comes from uncultured Porphyromonas sp., assembly GCA_900538385.1. GTDB lineage: Bacteria > Bacteroidota > Bacteroidia > Bacteroidales > Porphyromonadaceae > Porphyromonas. The sequence continues at coordinate 38,201 of UWSO01000012.1, read as the reverse complement.
CTGCCGATCTATGCTTAATGTAGGAATAGCTAGACGCTCCTCCCGAGGAAAGAAACATTTCCTAGGGAGGAAAACAAAGTTTTCAACGGTGGAAAGGAAGAGTTCCGCCCTTGGAACTAAAAAGTTCCAAGAGAGGAGCTGTCTTTGGAACTCGTATATGACAGAGGACCAGTGCGGTACAAGACGCTCAGTCGTCCCAAGCAAACTTGCGTCACAACTCGACTACCTATAATAAAGTAGGGGCGAACATCTGTCGATGTCCGCCCCTACTTTTATGTTGTCGTCTTGTGACGAGCTCGTTGGCTCGCTCTACTTGACGAGATTCATCGTGTCGCGTGCTATCATCAGTTCCTCGTCGGTGGGGACACAAAGGACTGCCACACGACTTGAAGGCTTCGATAGCACTTTCTCCTCGCCACGGCTAGAGCGATTGACTGCTGAGTCAAACTCTACGCCCATAAACTCAAGTCCAGAGACTACGGACTCACGAGTCACTTGGTCGTTCTCGCCGACACCGCCCGTGAAGACGATTACATCGACACCGCCCATAGCAGCTGCATAGGCTCCTACGTACTTCTTGATGCGGTAACGATACATCTCGAGAGCAAGCTTAGCACGCTCGTTGCCAGCTTCGGCAGCTTGCTCTACGTCACGCATATCGGAGGAAACCCCTGTGATACCCAGCACGCCACTCTTCTTATTGACCATTGTAGAGAAGTCTCCTGGGGTCATATGCTCTTTCTCCATAATGAAAGAGATAATACCTGGATCAATGCTACCGCAGCGAGTTCCCATCATCAGACCATCTGTAGGGGTCAAGCCCATAGAGGTGTCTAGGACCTTGCCATTGCAGACGGCGGCAATCGAAGCTCCATTGCCGATATGACAGGTGATGATGCGTGTCTTATCGAAATCCTTCCCAAGAATCTCACAGGCACGATGGCTTACGTATCGATGACTCGTACCGTGGAAACCGTAGCGACGCACTCCGTACTTCTCATAGTACTCATAGGGTAGCGCATACATATAAGAGTATGCGGGCATCGTCTGGTGGAAGGCAGTGTCAAAGACAGCTACCTGCTGCACCTTCGGGAGGAGCTTCGTGATAGCGTCGATACCCTTCAGTGAGGGTGGGTTGTGTAGTGGAGCGAGGTCAGAGACACGCTTTACCTGCTCGATCACCTCGTCATTGATGAGGACGCTCTTATTGATCGCCTCACCACCATGTACGAGACGATGACCCACAGCCTCGATCTGGTCTACACTGTCTAGGACAGCGTACTCAGACTTCGTCAGGATCTCGAGGATAAACTCGACAGCCACCGTGTGCTCAGGTAGCGGACGGTCTATCTGTACCTTCTTGCCGTCGGTTGTCTTGAACTTGATGAAAGAGTCGGGCAGACCGAGCTTCTCAATACCGCCTGAAGCTAGGATACGAGCCTCGGGCATATCATATAGTGAATACTTGACAGACGAGCTGCCACAGTTAAGGACTAGTACGATCATAATTTATCTTTAGTAAAGGGAAGGGAGTAAGTGATGAATTACTTCTTAGCTGCGATAGCTTGGTTGCAAGTGATTGTAATCACGTTGTAGACATCGTCTACGGAGCAGCCACGGCTTAGGTCATTGACAGGAGCAGCCATACCCTGTAGGATAGGACCGACAGCGGTAGCACGACCGAGACGCTCGACGAGCTTGTAAGCGACATTGCCCACCTCTAGGTTCGGGAAGACGAGGACGTTTGCCTTACCAGCTACGGGGCTCTCAGGAGCCTTGAGCTCAGCGATCTTGCTTACGATAGCTGCGTCTGCCTGTAGCTCACCGTCGATGAGTAGGTCAGGAGCCATCTCCTTAGCGATCTTGTAAGCCTCCGTAACCTTGTCGATCATCTCGCTCTTGGCAGAGCCCTTTGTAGAGTAGCTCAGGAGGGCAACGCGTGGCTCCATATCGCCGATGCTACGAGCCGTGTCGGCAGAAGCGATAGCTATCTGAGCAAGCTCATTGCTGTCAGGATTAGGCGTGACGGCGCAGTCTGCAAAGATGAAGAAGCCGTTCTCGCCATACTCCTTGAGCGGAGAGAAGATGAGGAATGCGCCACTGACTACCTTGAGTCCTGGGCGTGTCTTGATGAGCTGGAGTGCGGGGCGGAGCACGTTGCCCGTCGTGTTGTGTGCACCAGCTACCTCACCATCAGCGTCGCCAGACTTAATCATTAGGCAAGCGAGGTAGAGCGGATTGACCACTAGCTCGTCAGCCTGCTCACGGGTCATGCCCTTAGCCTTGCGTAGCTCCATCAGGAGGTCGCGGTAAGCCTCACGGCGTGCGTGGTTTTGTGGGTCGATGATCTCAGCCTGGTCAATGTGCTTAAGACCTAGCTCAGCAGCCTTAGCCTGGATCTCGGCGGGGTTGCCTAGGAGGATGATGTGAGCGATGCCGTCAGCGATGATGCGATCAGCAGCTTGGAGGGTACGAGGCTCGAGACCCTCGGGGAGTACAATGCGCTGCTTGTTAGCCTTAGCGCGCTGTACGTTCTTTTGAAGTAGTTCCATAGAGGTGTATGATAAGTTTATATTGATGTGCAGTCTTTAGCTCCACAAAGTTACAAAATAAAGAGCAGAGCCTCCACGTGGGGGATTCCGAAATTTTTGTTCTCTACGGAGGCAAAGAAAAATTCCTCGGACTTATCATTTGATCCCTCCGAAGTTTCATTTGATTCTTCCGAAGAATTTTTCCTTACCTCCGTGGAGAATTTTAATTTTCCAGCGAGCTATTTGGAATTTCCCACGTGGGAAATTTTAGCCTCCCGCACCGAAGCGTCGCTTTCCCTAAGAAGCACTACTAAGACAGCCGATAGCCGAATGTTTTAACCCTCTCGCTGTCAACTCAAAACGGTGAAGGTTCTTCCGCTGTTTCCAAAGTTGGCCGGTTTTCGTTTCCACTTTTGGCCGAAAAGGGGAACGGCGGGGCTGGCTAGGGGAGCTGCTGCAGGGGGAGGGTGATACGGAAGGTGGTGCCGACTTGTAGCTCGGAGCGCTTGACGTAGATGCGCCCGCGGAAGTAGTGACGTATGATGCGACGTGCGAGCGATAAGCCGAGCCCCCAGCCACGCTCCTTGGTGGTGAAGCCTGGCTTGAAGATCATCCGTTGCGTGGCGCGTGTCATACCACGACCCGTGTCGGTGATATCGAGGTAGGCGTTCTTGCCGTGAGCCTCTGTGCTGATGGTGATTGTGCCTTTGCCGTCCATAGCGTCGACGCCGTTCTTGACGATGTTCTCTACGACCCAGCTCATGAGGTCGGGCGTGATGAGACAGTACAGCTCCTCAGCTGCTGGCTCGAAGAGGATCTCTACCTGTCTGGAGATGCGCCGTGAGAGGTATTGCACGGATGTAGCGACCAGTCCGTTGAGCTCTATGGGGGTGAGCTCGGGTAGGCTGCCGACCTTTTGGAAGCGGTGGGCGATTAGCTCGAGGCGATTGACATCTTGGCCGATGCTCTCGATGATTTCGGGGGGTAGGTCGTAGCTCTTGAGCAGTTCGGTCCACGCCATGAGCGAGGAGATAGGCGTGCCGAGCTGGTGGGCGGTCTCCTTGCTGAGTCCCACCCATATACGGTCCTGCTCCCAGTGCAGTAGGCTACGAATGGTGAGGACGAGGATGATGATGTAGAGGATGAAGATACCTGTCTGCAGATAGGGGAAGCGTAGCAACCGCCTCAGGTTACTGCTGTCGCTGTAGTAAAGGTATTGGCGCCCAGCAGTGCCTAGGTCTATCTCAATAGGTGCATACCCAGAGCGAAAAGCAGTGAGCCGCCTCGCCAGATAGGTCGAGTCACGAGCGACCGCTTCGGGGTCGATGTTTTTGTATCCTAGGATATTCCCGAGGCTGTCTGTGAGGATGAGCGGTATGGTGGTGTTTGACTCTAAGATTTGGAGGGCTAAGGCATTGAGCTGCTCGTCGCTTTGGCTGGCTATGCACTCGGTCGCCTCCGCCCAGGTCTGCATCTTGAGCCGCTCCTCGTCGGCCATGCGTCTCACGAGCGGCTCCGAGAGGATGAGCGGGAGGAGTGCCACGACGAGCGCCAGCACGACAAGTAGTATATTGGTAGGCAGGGTGCCGAGTAATCTCCTAGAGGATGACATGTGGGTGAGGATTAGAATGGCGTGCGCTTGACCCCAAAGGGCACTTTCGGCGCAAAGCTGTATCTTTGTAACGGTTATCTCAAGCTTTTATTATCGTCCACGCACCCATGACCTCTACACAACACATGCGCCAGCGCATCGTCCAAATGGCTCACACGCTCTTTGTGCAGCAAGGAGTCGAGGAGACGACCATGGTCGCTATTGCTGAGGCTGTGGGGTGTAGTCGGCGTACGGTCTACACTTATTATAAGGACAAGCAGACGCTGCTCATGGCGGTCATAGAGCGGGAGATCAGTCTGATGAGCCAGTCGCTGAGCGAGGTGCTGGCTCGTCCGGGCGATGCGATCACTAAGCTGATGGTACTGCTGGACAATCATCTGCAACTGATACAGAAGACGGTCCAGAGACAGGGTGAGCACAATGCGAGCTTCTTTAGCGACACTTTCAACATCGAGCGCCTTCGCCTCAAGTATGACCAGAGCGAGTACGACATGCTCAAGCGGATCTTGCAGGAGGGCCACGATCGAGGAGAGTTACTAGTCCCTGACATCAACTCGACAGCCTACCTGCTCCTCAAGAGTTTCAAGAGTCTGGAGGCGCCTTACATCAATCGCTACCACCATGAGTACGGCAAGGAGGACTACCTACGCATCATCGCTGCGATGAAGCAGCTACTCAGGCAGGGACTGACCAATCATGCAAATACAAAACCTATAACTCAATAGAATCTATGAAACTACTTCAGGACAAAGTGGCTCTGATCACCGGAGCAGCACGTGGTATCGGCAAGGCGATCGCCACGAAGTATGCAGAGGCTGGATGCCATGTAGCTATCAGTGACCTCAAGGTTGCCGACGAAGCAAAGGATTACTATACTCAGCTGGCGCAAGAGTGCGGTGTCACGATACGCACCTATGAGAGCAATGCGGCAGACTTTGAGGCAGCACATCAGCTCATCGAGCAGATTGTCGCTGACTTTGGCAAGCTGGACGTTCTAGTCAACAATGCCGGTATCACCCGTGATGGTCTGCTCCTACGTATGACGGAGCGGCAGTGGGATGCGGTGATCAATGTCAACTTAAAGTCCGCCTTCAATATGACCCACGCCGTGGCTCCCGTTATGATGAAGCAGCGCCAGGGCAGCATCATCAATATGGCGAGCGTCGTCGGTGTATCGGGCAATGCGGGTCAGGTGAACTACTCGGCTTCTAAAGCTGGTATGATCGCACTGGCTAAGAGCGTTGCCAAGGAGCTCGGCTCACGTGGTATCCGTGCCAATAGCATCGCACCAGGCTTCATCGAGAGCGATATGACGGCTGTCCTCAGCGAGGAGGTGCGCAAGGAGTGGGCTAAGCAGATCCCGCTACGCCGTGGTGGTAAGCCTGAGGATGTGGCCAATGTGGCACTCTTCCTCGCGAGCGACCTCTCCTCTTACATGACAGGACAGGTGCTCTCCTGCTGCGGTGGTATGAATATGTAATGCCTTAGTAAGCGGATCGATGCCTGACCTACAGATCCTCTACGAGGACAATCATCTCCTCATCGTCAATAAGCCGGCGGGGATGCTCGTACAGGGTGACAGCACGGGCGATACACCGCTCTCGGATCTTGTCGAGCGCTATCTCATCGATAAGTACGACAAGCCTGGGCGGGCATTCGTTGGGGTCACGCATCGTATCGATAGACCGACGTCGGGGGCGGTGCTTTTTGCCAAGACTTCGAAGGCTCTGGCACGGCTCAACGCTATGTTTCAGCGACGAGAAATCCACAAAGTCTACCATGCTGTGGTCTGTGGAGCTTTTCCCCAGAAAGCGGGCGAGGCTAAGGATCTGCTCTATCGCAATCGCAAGCAAAACAAGAGCTACGTCGTGACGGAGCCTCACGCTGAGGCTAAGCGCGCCTGGCTCACCTACGAGCGTCTCGCCGTGGGTGACCGCTACAGTCTGCTGGCCGTGACGCTACACACGGGGCGGCATCATCAGATACGTACGCAGCTGAGCCATATGGGCTACCCGATCAAGGGAGACCTCAAGTATGGCGCTCCACGGAGCAACAAGGACGGTGGTATCTCGCTCCATGCACGTATCTTAAGCTTCGAGCACCCCGTCTCGCACGAGCCAATAGAGGTCGTCGCGCCGTACCCCGAGGACGACGCTATCTGGTCTTTGCTGAGCCATACGAAGTAACCTAGCAAGCCGACCAAAGAAAAGCAAAGGAGAGCTTCACCTAGCGTGAGGCTCTCCTTTTGCATTTGTGGATGTGGAAAGTTTGATCGCTTGTATCGTGCTGATGCCCTAGCAGATACGAGTTTCAAAACTTGTTCCCCTCTTGGAACTTTTTAGTTCCAAGGGAGGAACTCTTCGGTTCCAGCGGAGGAACTTTTCGGTTCCAAGGGAGGAACTTTTCAGTTCCAACGGAGGAGCCGTTTATCGAATGAGGATGATGGGTGGTTTGTTAGGCTACGGTTGTAGCTTGTCCAGTAGCTCCTGGTAGTAGCTCCAGTCGGAGTCTTGGACTACCTCAAACTGTAGTGGCAGGAGGGGCAGCTCCGCCAGCACCTCATCGAGACGATCGAAGAAGGGGTCGTACGTGCGGCTCACGTAGAGCCACACTTTGCGCCCTGGCTCTAGGATAGAGGCTGCAAGGATCGCCATCTTGTCCCGCTCCATGGCGGTCTGTAGCAGTTCGTCCACCGCCTCTATCTGCGCTGTGTCCGTATCCGAGGGCTCTATGCCTTCGCCGTCAAAGGGGTAAGCGATCTCGATCACAAAGCGGTACTTGCCTGTAGCGCGAAACTCCTCCAGCTCATCACGCACATGAAGGTGAGCCGTCTGGCCAGCTTCGCTCTCGGCCAAGCCGTTGAACCAATTGTCCGTCAGTCGCATAGTGGGTTACTTTTTGCCAATGGGCACACCAGCACAGGGAAGCTGGTAGGCGTGCGCGATGATGTCGGTACAGCAGACCGCTCCGAAGGCTCCCGTATTGAGGCAGAGGTGGTAGTTGGTCGACTCGCCCCACTCCCTATTGGTCATCTGCTTATAGTTCTTGCGGCGGGCGCGGTCCGAGTGGTCAATGCGCTTGCGCGCTTCGTCCTCCGTCGCTTCGTCACCTCGCTGTAGGAGCATCTTGACACGCGCCTCGACATCGGCATAGAGGAATACGTTGAGCACGTCGTCTCGGTCTCGTAGGATGTAGTCAGCACTGCGCCCGATGATGACGCAGGGACTCTCTTCAGCTATCTTGAGGATAAAGTCGTTGAGATAGCGGGTCACCGATGGCGTCTCAACGAGTCCCGTCATAGGAACAGAGAAAAGCGCTCCGTGCGACATCGGCATGAAGTCCAGCCCCGAAGTTGAAGCGTACTCGCTCTGCTCCTCGACATAGTCGGCAGCGTAGCCGCTCTCTTTGGCGATCATGCGGATGAGCTCCTTGTCGTAATAGGTCAAGCCGAGTTGCTCTGAGAGCTGGCGCCCTATGGTGCGAGCCCCGCAGCCATACTGTCTACTGATCGTAATGATGCGATAAGCCATATACTAATGGAAAATAGGTCTCTACAAATGGTGGGTGAGCTCAGCGCTACGAAGGGATATCTGAACCGTCAAAGGCAAAGGGCAAGAGGAGCCGACAGTCGCTGATAACGATAGCTTCGTCAGGTCCGCAGAGGATTACTTCAAAGGGCTTGCCCTGTCGCTTTACCGTCTCCATCATCACCTGTCGGCACACGCCGCAGGGGGAGATCGCCTCGACACGCTTGCCCTCCGTCTCAGCAACGATCATCAGTCGCTCCACGACAGCTCCTGGGTGGTGCGCTCCGATGGCGTAGAGCGCTGTTCGCTCCGCACAGAGCGTGGGCGAGAAGGAGGCATTCTCCTGATTGCACCCCAGCACGATTTCGCCATCCTCCAGCTGTGCTGCAGCCCCTACGTGAAAGTGACTGTACGGGGCATACGACCGGCGTGTAGCCTCTACGGCAGCCTCCTCGAGACGTCCGTAAACCTCTGGCCACTCCGAGCGGGCTAGCCGCGTGTAGGGTATTAGTAACTCCTTATCGCTCATAATACTATCTACTTAGATGTCTGAATAAAAACTAGAGGACAAGCTCAACTAGATGACTAGCCGAACTTGTCCTCTCCTTAGTTCTTGCAAAGATTCATTAGATCGTTGCCAAGCTCTCACAGGTCACATCGCTTGCGATACGACCGATAAGACCTGCTAAGACTTTGCCTGGTCCTAGCTCTACGAAGTGCGTAGCACCATCGGCAACCATCGCCTCGACACTCTTCGTCCAGCGTACGGGAGCCGTGAGCTGAGCGATCAGATTAGCCTTGATCTCCTCCACATCGGTATGAGGACGAGCGTCTACATTCTGATAGATTGGGCAGATAGGTGTGGCAAAGGTCGTTGCCTCGATAGCACGCTGCAGACGCTCCTTGGCAGGCTGCATGAGCGGTGAATGGAAGGCTCCGCCCACCTTGAGCGGTAGTGCTCGCTTAGCCCCCGCAGCCTTGAGCTGCTCGCAAGCCTCAGCAATACCCTCCATCGTGCCAGAGATGACTACCTGGCCCGAGCAGTTATAGTTCGCAGGGACCACTACCTGATCAGAGATGCCGCGGCAGATCTCCTCGATCTTGTCGTCTGGCAGTCCAATGATTGCTGCCATCGTCGAGGGGTGTGCCTCGCAAGCAGCCTGCATAGCGAGCGCACGCTCCGAGACAAGTCGCAGTGCATCGGCAAAAGGCAAGGCGCGACTAGCAACCAGTGCCGAGAACTCGCCTAGCGAGTGCCCAGCGACCATGTCTGGTGCGAAGGCATCTCCGAGCGCCACGGTCATCGCCACAGAGTGGAGGAAGACAGCGGGCTGCGTTACCTTCGTCTGCTTGAGATCCTCTTCGGTACCCTCAAACATGGTCTTGGTCAGGTCAAAGCCTAGCACTTCGTTCGCCTCGGCAAAGAGCTTGCGTACGGCTTCGCTCTTCGTATAGATCTCTTGACCCATACCGACGAACTGTGCGCCCTGACCTGGGAATACAAAAGCTTTTTTCATCTGTTATTATCGATTAGATTAGTTCCAAAGCCCGGACCAGCATGCGGTAGCTGCGCTCTACGGAGGAGATGCTCACACGCTCATCTGGTGAGTGTGGGTGCTGGATCTCAGGCCCGAAGGAGATCATATCCATATCGGGCATGACACCCTGTATGATACCGCACTCGAGACCGGCGTGCATCACCTTGACAGCGGGATCCTTGCCGTAGACCTCCTTGGCGGCCTGACACATTACCTGCATGATGTGTGACTCAGCATTGGGCTGCCAGCCTGTATAAGGTGCGTCAAACTCAACGCGAGCGTCCATCAGTAGGAAGCAGCTTTCGATGCTAGAGGCGACCCACATCTTGCGTGAGTCACTCGAGGAGCGGACGAGGAAGCGGGCGGAGATATGTCCCTCGCCAGCTTGTACCTGAGCTAGGTTCGACGAAGCCTCTACCGTGTCGGGGAATTCTGAGAGCATCGAGATGACTCCATTCTGACAAGCATTCAACGCATGGATCAGCGCGTCCTGTATCTCGTCGGGCAGGATCGTCTTAGGACGGTCACAACGCTCTAGAGAGACGGTGATGTGGTTCTCTATCCCAGCGAACTCCTTATTGAAGGTCTCCTCGTAGTCGGATACCAGCTCCCAGAGCGCTTCGGTGTCGTCCTCCTTGATAGAGAGCAGAGCGACTGCCTCGCGAGGTATCGCATTGCGCATGTTACCGCCGTCTATCTCAGCGACTAGAGCGCCGCACTGCGAGACAGCCTCCTTGAGGAGACGCGCCATGAGCTTGTTGGCATTGGCACGACCGAGGTGTATGTCCACACCGCTGTGTCCGCCCTTGAGACCCTTGATCGTAAGGCGTACGCCTATCTCGTCCTCGTCAGGCTCGTGGTTGTCTTGATACTCTAGAGAGACGTTGACATCGATACCACCAGCACAACCGACGAAGAGGTCACCCTCTACCTCGGAGTCTATATTAAGGAGTATGTCACCCTTGCTAAAGCCTGGCTTAAGCCCGTTAGCGCCGTCCATACCGACCTCTTCATCAATGGTAAAGAGAGCCTCGAGGGGGCCATGCTTGAGCGTATCATCAGCGAGTATCGCAAGAGAGAGTGCTACTCCCATACCATTGTCTGCACCGAGTGTCGTGCCATCGGCCGTGATCCAGTCGCCGTCTTGCATCGTTTGGATAGGATCGGTCTCGAAGTTGTGCACCTTGTCAGAGTTCTTCTGAGGCACCATATCTAGGTGTCCCTGTAGGGTAGCTACGGGACGATCCTCTAGTCCTGGTGTGGCTGGCTTACGGATCAATACGTTGCCCACCTCATCTACATGGGTCTCTAGTCCTAGTCGCTTGCCCTCGGCAACGACATACTCCCGCACAGCCTGACAGTGTCCTGTGGGGCGGGGAATCTGTGTGAGATCATAGAAATAGCCCCATACGGCAGAGGGGGCGAGCTTTTGGTAGTCAGCTTTGTTCATCATAGCTTATTCTCTTTATGGTTTGATGCGTCTTCCAGTGGAGAGGCACGTTTTGTTGTGTCGCAACGTGGTGCACGGCACCATCGTTACTCTGAGGACAAAGGTAACAAAATAAGCAATACCGACAGGCTACGGTTTGGTGTGCAAATAGAGCGGGTCTCCACCCACAGATTGTAGCTCGTCTCTACGACTGCTTTTTGCCCGAGCGCTTCGTCGCTTGGTGTATTTGGTAAGCGTTGAGGAGGTTTTGCCAGATAGAGTAGGCGGCCATGGCAACGGATGAGAGCGGGTTGAGGTAGCTCTGCGCCAGCCAGATGGCGATGGTCGAGTTTTTCTGTCCTAAGCTCTGCCCGAGCGTGATGCTCTCACCGAGGACTCGCTTGCTGAGCCACTTGCCGAGGGCAAACTGAACGATGCAGGCAATCAGCCCCATGACTCCTAGCAGGATCATCGTCGGAATCATCTCCCGTGGCTCCTCAGCGATGAAGTGGACTGTATTGGCCATGATGAGAGAGAGACAGAGGAGCCATACCCAGAAGCTCGCTGAGGGGATCTTCGTGAGTACCCGATAGACGGGCTTGACACCATAGCGGACAGCCCAAGCGAGGAGCAGGGGCAGCGTGATGACCGGCAGCACACGGTAGAAAATCTGCACAAAGGTGGCTCCGTAGTCCATCGCTCCACTGCCGAAGAAGCCCAGCAGGAGTGGAGCTAATGCGATGACCCCCACACTAGTTAGTAGGACGTAGGTGGTACCTAGGGCAACATTCCCCCCGAGGAAGCCGATGACCACGGGCGACGCAGAGGCTGCGGGGCAGAAGAAGCAGATCATCAGTCCTTCAGCGAGGAGCGTACTCTCGGAGATACCCGAGTAGCGCACCAGTAGATAGCCACCCACAGCTAGCACGATCTGTATGAGCTGTAGGTAAAAGTGGACCGGTCGTATGCGCAAGTCTCTAGGCGTGAGCTTGAGAAAGCTAAAGAAGAGCATCAACATCAGCATGTAAGGGATGGCGGGGCTCAGTGTGGAGAGCGGGCGATAGCCCACAATGCCGATCAGTATGGAGAGGGGGAGACCATAATCTTTGAGTCGGCGCATGAAGCGCCCTCGTAGGTCTGCTATATTGTAGTGTCTAGTCATAGGATAGTCGTGTGATTGGCTAAGACCGCCTCGGCATTGCGGAGGAGGTCTTCGTAGGCGCATCGTCGCATCGAGGAGCCTATCGTTAGCGTTTCGTAGAGTTCGGGAGTAAAGCTTGCCAGTTGATCATAAGTTAGCTGGGCAATGGCGGGGCGGATCATAAAGTCTGGTTCGTCGTGCGGTGTGCAGTGCGCATTGTGCGGACAGACAGTTTGGCAGACGTCACAGCCGAAGAGGCGATTGCCCAGATGCTCAGCAACGCCTTCGGGCCATGCGCCCCGATGCTCGATCGTCAAGTAGCTCAGACAGCGGTCCGCTCGGAAGGTGCCGTCAGCCTGCAAAGCTCCTCCAGGACAATGGTCGATACATCTCCGACAGCGACCGCAGTAGTTCCGAGTTTTCACCGTACCGTACTCCAAAGGTAGGGAGACAACGAGGAAGCCATAGATAAAGAATGTGCCCAGACGAGGAATGATCATCATCTTCGAGCGACCCTGATAGGCGAGCCCGCTCTGCATGATCCAGTAGCGCTCCAGTAGCGGAGCTGTATCGCAGCAGACACGCCCCGTGGCGCCCTGATCCACCTCTGACTGAATGAACGCGAGGAGACGCTCCAGCTTCTTGCGCACCACCTTGTGGTAGTCACGTCCGTATGCGTAGTAAGCCACTTGGGGAGCCTCTAGCGGTTGCTTGATGGGTGGATAATAGCTCTGCGCCACGACGATGATCGACTTCGCATCGAGCAGTAGCTTGCGTGGATCCGCACGGACGTCATCGTAACGCTGTAGGTAGTCTAGGCCCGCGTAAGCATCTCCCGTGATGGTCTGCTGATAAGTCTGCCACACCTCTGGTGGAACCGCTTCGGCCGGGGCTAAGCCTACAGCACTCAAGCGCAGCTCATCGTGTGCATAGCGAACGATAAGCTCCGTTGGTGACAGCGATTGTTGGGTCATTTACCCTCAGAGGCATGCAGCGCCTCGGCACCTGCTTCAAGACGCTTGAGATGGCAGACAAGGAGCTTGCCCTCATCGTCTCTTAGGTGCATACCATTGCCCAGACAGTACTTCCAGCTTTTACAATCGGCACAAGGACCTGTCTTAGCCCACGAGCGATCACGATAACTCTCGAAGCGCTCCTCCCACACCTGCCACAGGTCGTCGTGATGGATGTTGCCCTGCTTGTGGTCGAAGCGAATACTCGGGCAGGCGCTGATAGAGCCATCGCATAGGATAGAGGCGATATTCACGCCAGCACGGCATTGGTAAAACTGCTTGCGCGTGCGCCCCTCGAAGGCTCCCAGATAGCCCTCACACCCATACTGCGCCTCTATCTCTCCAGCCTCATTCGTCTCGATGATAAACTGCATCATCTGGTAGTACTGACTGTCGGAGAGCTGGAGCTGCTTATTCTCTGCTGCACGCCCCACGGGGAAGATGGAGAAGAGTCTCCACCGCTTCACACCCGCATCAATCAGTTGCTGGCGAAAGGCGGGGAGCGAGTCAAAGTTCATCGGATTGACACAAGTCACCACATCCCAGACCAAGTCCTCGGCCTGCGTGAGTAGCTGGATAGCTCGCCAAGCTCGTTCGTAGCTAAGTGGATGCCCTCGCAGAGCGTTGTGTGCCTCGGCAAAGCCATCTAGGCTCACCGTCGCTGTGTGTAGCCCGGCACGGCGCAAGCTCTCTAGGCGCTGCGCGTCGAGGAGCATCCCATTGGTCACGATACCCCACGGGTAGCCACGACGGTAGAGGGCTAGCCCCGCCTCCTCAATGTCTTGCCGTACGAGCGCCTCGCCACCCGTGAAGATGACCAGTAGCTTGTTCGGATCGACGTGAGGCGTCAGCCCGTCAATAATATGGATAAAGTCAGCGACCGACAATTCATCGACACCGCTCTCCACACGGCAGTCGCTGCCGCAGTGTCCGCAGTGCAGGTTGCAACGTAGCGTACACTCCCAGAAGAGTGTCGTCATCGGGTGCCGACGCACATTATCCGCCTGCAGGACACGATGCAGGTCAAGGGCTATCCGCTGCTTGAATGCTGGACGTAGGAGCGTCTGCCCGATGGAGTTATGCTTGCTTAGTTTCATTCGATGAGACCACGATCTCTAGTTCACTCTGGCTTCTCCGGCTCTACGATCTGCTTCGGCTCAAACATCGTCGTAGGCGTGCCATACATCACCATGCCCATACCGTCTGGTCTAGGGCTAGGCTTGGCGAGCGTCGTCGTGTCGGGCTGCTCCGACTTGTCGCCCTCGCTCGTCCTCTGCGTAGCGCGTGTCTTACAGCTGGAGAAACCTAAGCAACCGATCAGCGCAAGCAGCGTACCAGCGATTAGATTAGAAATGATATTTGAGAGCTTTCGCTTCATACACTATATATAATAGTAGAAGTGAGGACAAAGACTCTACAGAGGCTACTTGCGCTCCACTTGGATCTCTATATCCTTCTTTACCTTGCCGTTGTTCCAGCGTCTAGAGCCTTTGCTGACGAAGTCGCTCTCCTTGACCTCTACGGTCACTTGCTTGTCTGCGACGACGCCATTCTTCTCGCCATCGATGTCCTTCACCTCTAGGACTACCTGGTGATCCCTGCGAAAACCAACGTAGCGCCCGTCTAGCTCAGCTTTGCCCTGAGCATCGGTGAGCTCCTTTTCGTCTCCATAGCCATTGGGCAGGTCTACCTGAAGACCCTCAACTGGCTTAGCGTCTTGGTCGGTGACGCGCACCTTGAACTCGTAATCGACTGTGGGCGTGCCATACTCGGCCATTCCGATGCTATCGCAACTAGTGAATCCCAGCCAGCCGAGTAGGAGGGAGGCTCCAGCGGATAGGAGCGAGCGTACGGATAGATAAACTCTTTTCATAGTGTGGTCGCTTTGATACTACGACAAAAGTAATACAATTGCGGAAGACGCACAATAAACTTTAGACTAGATTACTTGCGCTCCACCTTAATATCGATATCCTTCTTAACCTTGCCGTTGTCCCAGTCCCCAGAGCCTTTGCTGACGAAGTCGCTCTCCTTGACCTCTACGGTGACTTGCTGGTCTGCGACGACACCATTCTTCTCGCCATCGATGTCCTTCACCTCTAGGACCACCTCATGATCCCTGTGGGGGCCAGTGTAGCTACCATCGAGCTCAGCATTGCCCTGAGCATCGGTGAGTTCCTTTTCGTTTACATGACTTATGGGCAGGGCTACTTGAAGACCCTCGACAGGCTTAGCGTCTTGGTCCGTGACACGCACTTTGAACTCATAATCGACTGTGGGCGTTCCGTACGCGGCCATCCCCGACTCAGGAGTTTCCGAGCAACTTGAGAATCCTAGCCAGCCAAGTAGGAGGGAAGCTCCAGCGGATAGGAGCGAGCGTACGGATAGATAAACTCTTTTCATAGTGTGGTCGCTTTGATACTACGACAAAAGTAATACAATTGCGGAAGACGCACAATAAACTTTAGACTAGATTACTTGCGCTCCACCTTAATATCGATATCCTTCTTAACCTTGCCGTTGTCCCAGTTCCCAGAGCCTTTGCTGACGAAGTCGCTCTCCTTGACCTCTACGGTCACTTGCTTGTCTGCGACGACGCCATTCTTCTCGCCATCGATGTCCTTCACCTCTAGGACTACCTTATGATCCTTGCGGAAGCCCATGTAGCTCCCGTCTAGCTCAGCTTTGCCCTGAGCATCGGTGAGTCCCTTTTCGTCTCCATCGCTACGGGGTAGATCTACTTGAAGACCCTCGACAGGCTTAGCGTCTTGGTCGGTGACGCGCACCTTAAACTCATAATCAACTGTGGGCGTGCCATACTCAACCTTCCCAGAATCAGGAGTTTCCGAGCAACTAGAGAAGCCTAGCCAGCCAAGTAGGAGAGCGGCTCCAGCGGATAGGAGCGAGCGTACGGATAGATAAACTTTTTTCATACTGTGAGGCATTATTGATACAAAGGCAAATGTAGCACAAAAAAAGGAATCTGCCAAAACGTCATTCGCACCAAAAATTGATCCCCACGGAAGAAATCAGAAATCTCCACGGAGGAAACGACAAATTTCTTCGGAGAAATCAAACGATACTTCGGAAGAATCAAATGAAACTTCGGAAGAATCAAATGATAAGTCCAAAGAATTCTCCCATTTCCTCCAGAGCAAATGAAAAATAGCTCCGAGGAAATTCTCCATTTCTTCGAAGCTGGCTTTGCTCGCTCAAGCTCTCTTTTTGTGAGAAACTGAAAAAAGGGCTGATCCTCATTAGAGAAATCAGCCCTTAATCGGTTCATTTGAGATTATATTGGACAGTAGTGGATCCTAATCGTCACCACGTTACTGTCTAGTCCTTTCAATCTCGTATCAGAGTACGACCTTCAGAGTAACCTGTCCTATGGCAAGGATGTAGTTTCCAGCATCTAGCGCACTCATGTCTAGACGTAGTACCCCATCGTAGCCCGTTTTACCCTCTCGTATCAAGAGACCATCCGCTGTGTATAGCTTGCCTAGAGTTTGGGGCTCGATACTTGAGAGCGTGAGCCACCCTTGAGATATTTGAGGTATGATCTGTTCGGGAGTTGTAACGATCTCTATAGCAAGAGGATTAGTTCCACCATTGGCTCCATCCTTGTAGTCGTTCACCTGCCAGTTCTTAGCCGTGGCGATGGCTATATCTTCAAGGTTATAACCATTGCGCTCGGAAGCTTTTGAGCTATTGATTGCATAGAGTTTGCCTTGAGTTTTGCCACTTCTATCGGATAGGGTGGTGAAGAGCTTCTTCATCGAAGATGCTGAGATGGCATTTTCGTAGCAGTAGAGAGCTTCTAGCTTTTTATTAGCCGAAAGGTCAAGGGCAGTTAGCTCGTTGCTCTCACAGGATAAAGTTAGGAGCTCTTGTAGTGCAGACAGGTCTAGCGCTGTAAGTTTATTGCCGACGCAGTATAAGGTCTCTAGCTTGATCTGCTTAGAGAGATCTAAGGAAGTGAACTTATTGTCATTGCAAGCAAAGAAAACTAGCTCGGTGAGCTTAGAAAGATCTAGTGCGCTTACTTCATTGTCAGACAGCATAAGTACCTTGAGCTTGGTGTTGTTAGAGAGATCCAAGGCCGTAAACTTATTGTTGTTCAGAGATAGACTTGTGATATTAGGCGATTGAGATAGGTCTATCTCTTGTAGCTGGTTCTGATAGCAGTAAAGATCCTTTAGGCTAGGCTGTGTCCCGAGTGTTATCTTGGAGAGTATGTTCTTGCTACAGTCGAGGAGCTCTAGTCGGTCGTTTGCTGAGCAGTCGATCTCAGTGAGCTTATTTTCTTGACACTTGATCTGAGTGACGGCACCATAGAGGGTCACAGAAGGGGTCCCTCTAGGAGCTGTCCATCCATTTTGAAGGATATCCTCTGTTAGCTCCTCACCAAAGTCAAAGAGCTTGTTATCGTTTAGGTCGAGCCATACGGAGTCTCTAGCCTCGCCCTCTGCGACTTTAATCTGTAGGTGCCACTCTCCTGTAGCTTCCTGTGCCTTTAGCGTGATGGCGGGTAGCTCGGTTGTGTAGCAAGTATTGTCGATACCCTTGTACGGTTTAGAGGCATTAAAGTCTATGACGGACCAATTCTTGCTCTGAGCCAAGAGAACATCGGAGACAAGAATCTGATTCTCTTCCTTACCGAAAGTGCTATTAACGAAGTATAGCTTGCCAGGCTTTTCTGCTGTCTTGTTTACGAGTGAGGTGACGAGAAGATGAGCTTCTTTGGCTCCTATATGATTGCCGAAGCAGTCGACACGCTCTAGCAGAGGAGCCTCATGAAGGTCTAGACTCGTCAGAGCATTACTATTGAGATCAAGAGTCTTGAGCTGGGGCTTACGTCCGAGGGTTAGGTTAGTTAGTCCATTACCATAAGCCTCAAGCTTGGTTAGCTCTTCGTTGTGTGAAAGATCTAATTGCGTCAAGCTCTTGTTGTAATTTGACACGAAGGTGGTCAAGTGTGGTGCATGACTTAGGTCGATCTCAGTAATCTCCTGGAAGCTACACTCAAATCGAGTCAAATCACCGTAAATGCGCAGTGTCTGGCTTCCTATCTCTTTGCGATAGTTGGTGAAGCGAAAGTCAAAGCCTTCCTCTTCGCCTAGGTCGTACATGCCGTTTCCGTTCAAATCTGCCCAACAATTTTTCTGCGCCTCTTCGGGAGCGTCAATGTTAAAGCTCCATGACCCTGATTTGCGAGATGTAGAGAGCTCTATGTAAGGTTGGTCCGTCGTATAGCGAGGGCTAGGGTTATGACCATCGGAGGTTACGGTCACCTCATCAATGATTACACCAGTACCTACTTCGTAGCTATAGCGAGCTGGATGGACGAAAGCGATTCGAATACTCTTGCCTGCGTAGGGAGTTAAGTCTATTGTTCGCTCAAAGGCAGGGGTCTTATCTTCACTAGATTCTATGGTCGGTTTATTGAATAGCGTTACCTTAAAGTCTTCTGGTGCTATACCACTTTCAGATAGTAAAACCTTGTAGCCATCAACGCGTTCTTTTTTCTCTACCGAGTAGAAGTAGCCATCAAGATAGTTAAGCGTAGCCTTGGTGGCGTCCTTTGGGATTACTATAGTGGGAGTAATCAACCAGTCCTCTGGTTTTAGATAAAAGCCGAATCCCTCTTCGTACTTAAAGTCAAAGTGGGTCATGTAGTAACTATAGCTGACCAACGCATCTGCTGTACCGCCTAAACCGCCTAGTGTCGCTAGCATCTCGGCACTGATACGATCTTTTTGGTCCTTGGCGAGGGGGAGCCAGCAGTATCCGTCTTCGTCCTGATCATATACACGCCAGGTTGTCGGAACTTTGGAATCGTCAAATCCGAACTTTGTGGGGAAGGTTGAAACTTTCTCTTCGTCTCCGAGTACGGTGACGGAGATTTCTTTCGTTGCATCGCCATATTCGTTAGAGACCTTCACGCGGACTTTGTATGTGCCTGGCTGAGACCATACAGGCCTAAAGGTGTTAGCATCTGATGTCTCTGTAGTTCCTTCAGCAGACCACTGAATGGAGGTGAGGTTACCCCAGTATCGTGTGCGACTCTCAAAGTATCCAGTCTCACCGACAAAGAGTGTCTCAACCCCGCCTATTGACTCTACGATTGGGGCAGACTTGATACCTACCTGCTTATCTAGTAGCTCTCGAATGATGGCACTGTAGTTTTCCACAAGCTTCATATCTTCGCTGAGCAGCATTTTTGTGACATCTAGGCACCAGCCTGAGGGCTCTATCAAGTAAAACTTGGGGAGGTAAGTCCACAAGAAGCCATAAGTAGGACTAAACTTACTTGTGTTTAAGATAGGATATGGGATAGTGCCTCCATCTGTCCAGTCAAATCCGTCCCCCCAGTATGAGAAACCCTGTATCTCCTCCAGTGTCGTACTGTCTGTATTAACCCATATCACCTCTAGTTCCTTAGTACCCTCCGGACCATAGGTTGCATATAGATTTTTGAGCATCCCCTGCTTATGGATCTCTTGTCCATTAACACTCCATATACCACACAGCTCTACGAGGACAGCCTTCCCCTCACTGAGGTAGTCAGGTATGCTGACCTTTTTGTCGTGGATGTCACGAGTTATGTAGTGATTATTGAGATAGAAGTAGCCCGTGCGCTCTAAGGGCAACTTGGGCTCTGCAGCTCCTCTTGAGATACATGTCAAGAGGAGGAGTAGGCTAAAGAAGATAGACCTGCTTAGCCTATGAAACACCATGTAGTTTTGTTTCATATTCATTTGTCTGCTTGAGAGTGAATAAATTAAACGAGGTCATCGAAACAACCCCTAGACATGCTATTCGCAAAGATAGGAAAAACATTTTGACGTAAACAAGCTTTACAACTCTCCTATGTCGGGTTTAGGATATTTATCGTGTAGTGGTTGCTGGTAGCGGGCTGTAGGGGTTGGGTTATGGCTGTTGTGTCCTACAAGCTTGATGCGGTTGTTCTATCGCTCTTCTACATGGATTATTGAGATATTAGCAGGCTGCAGTTTGATGTTTAATGCCCTAGAGAAGCCGTCTATATCTCAAAAAAAAGTACAAAGCGATAGCAGAGAAGCCGAATTCAAAGATTTATAGAAAGGGAATCGGGCGATACAAGCAAGAGTATGTGTACCTTTGCAGTCGGGAGGGAGTTGCTATTGCGCTAGAGACTCTGGGGCTACTTCTTCCCTTGACATCATGGGAACAATCTCATAACGAGAATACGATAACTCCATAATCTGATCACGGCTATGCGCTGGCTACACAAAGTACTTGGCACCATCTGTGCTCCGCTCTTCCTCTTATGGTTGATCTCTGGAGGGGTGATGATCTTTTGCTCCTTCCCCCGCTTAGGGGACAAGGACTTACCGCTGCAAGACACCCTCGCGGCCTCGGTGGCTCTACCGTCGGAGGCTACGCTACAGGCGAAGCTACAGCCTGGCGAAGAGCTGACGGCACTCGCACTCACTACGCATTGTGGCAAGCCGGTGTGGCGTGTGGAGACGAGCGAGGGGGGGGATCTGTGGCATGCGGACTCGCTCCTCACGACAGCTACGGATTCGGTGCCAGAGGCTTGGTATGAGCAGTATGCGTCGCGCTTTAGCTCTGCGCCCATCGTGGCGGTTGATACGATACGACACATAGACACGTGGACGCCTTACCCGAGGATCAAGAAGGATCTGCCCCTCTACCGATACCGCTTTGACGACCCTGAGGGAACTTACCTCTACCTCTCTAGTCGTACGGGCGATGCGGTACAGCTCTGCACTCGTTCGGAGCGCATTGGGGCATCGTGTGGTACGATCCCCCATATGTTTTACTACTGGTGGTTAAGGCAAAACCGCACCGTGTGGCTTTGGGTCATCTCGATCTTCGCTTCGCTGGCTGTTATCGCAGCATTTTCCGGTCTTTACCTTGGAATACGCCTTTACGTCCGTATGCGGAGGCGGACGAAGCGCTTGCGCAGTCCGTACAAGCGCAATAGAGTTTTGCACTGGCACCTCGTCGGTGGCGTGATCTTTGGGCTCTCGTTGACGCTATTTGCCCTCAGCGGGGTGATGTCGCTCTACGACTTGCCGTCGTGGATCGTCCCTCAGCACGATACGAAAGTCAAGCGCAAGGAGGTGCAAGTCGTAGAGGCTCCACAGCTGGGACGCTCGGACACTTATGACTACCGCTTGCTGCTCGACCTAGGCGGTGTGCAGCAGATCACTTGGCGCAGCTATGGCGGACACCCTTACTACGAGGTGCAGCGCCACGGGCAGCTAGAGAGCTGGGACGCGCTGGGTGAAGCTCCACAGCCGTTGCATCTGACAGAGGAGGATATCAAAGCTAAGCTCACGCCGGTGCTGGGAACCTCCGACATGCAGATCGAGCTAATGGATCACTACGACAACTACTATGTCAGTCTAAACAACCTCTACGAGCTACCGATCTATCGCATCTCGGCACAGGACAAGGAGTCAAGTCGTCTCTACATTAGTTCGACGACAGGGGAGACACGCTACTATAGTCTCAACGGGCGGGTCAAGAAGTGGCTCTACCCCTTCTGTCACAACCTTCGCATAGGCTTCTTTGCAGAGCATCCGACACTGCGCATCATCTGCATGTTGGTGCTGGTGCTAGGTGGTTTGGTCGTCTCGGTGAGTGGCGTAGTGCTCGGTTTTCGTTATCTTCGCAGAGTCATTCGTCGGGCTAAGTCTCGTCACAGTAAATAAGTGGAGAGCGAAGCCCGTCCAACAATAACTAAGAGATACTATGAAGAAGATCTATATCGCCGGAATCGGTCCTGGCAGTCCAGAAGATATAACGCCCGCTGTGCATCAAGCCCTCAGAGAGGCTGATGTGGTGGTGGGGTATGCTTACTACTTTCAGTTTATCCAAGAGTACCTACACGAGGGTGCCGAGTGCATCGACACAGGTATGCGTCAAGAGCGTGAGCGAGCTAAGCTGGCTATCGAGCGAGCTGAGGCTGGGCAGACCGTCTGTGTCATTAGTTCTGGCGATGCGGGCATCTACGGGATGGCTCCGCTCCTCTATGAGATGTGCGATGAGCGGGGCAGTGATGTAGAGCTAGAGGTCCTGCCTGGGATCTCCGCTTTTCAAAAAGCAGCTGCTCTCCTAGGGGCACCCATTGGTCATGACCTTTGCATCATCTCGCTGAGTGATCTGATGACTCCGTGGGCAATCATCGAGCGACGCGCCATTGCGGCTGCGGAGGCAGACTTCGTCACGGCACTCTACAATCCCAAGAGCATCAAGCGGTACTGGCAGCTAGAGCGTGTGCGGGAGCTCTTTCTCAAGCATCGCTCACCGGATACGCCCGTAGGACTGGTGCAGCAGGCAGGTCGTTCCGATCAGCGTGTCTGGACGACGACTTTACGAGAGCTGGATACGCAAGATGTAGACATGTTTACCGTCCTCATCATTGGCAATAGTCAGAGCTTCCTCTCAAAGGGCAAGATCGTCACACCACGAGGCTACTATCGTGACAAAAGCAGTGACGAGGAAAAGGTCGGGCAGCGCATCATGAGCGAAAGCTTTCGCACGATCCTCTCACTACTTAAGCATCCCGATAGCTATCCGCTAGACCATCTCTGGGCGATGCTACACGCTGTCCATACGACGGCCGACTTTGAGATGGAGGAGCTACTCTATAGCGACCCAAATGCGGTCTCTCGCATTTACCAAGGCTATGTCGATGGTAAGATACGAACCATCGTGACCGACGTGACGATGGTCGCCTCAGGCATTCGCAAAGGTGCCTTGGCACGCTACGGTATCGAGGTGCTCTGCTACCTGCACGACCCACGTGTGGCTGAGATGGCAGAGCGTCTGGACATCACCCGCACACAGGCTGGCATACGGCTCGCCGTCGAGGAGCATCCCGATGCGCTCTACGCTTTTGGCAACGCTCCGACGGCTCTTATGGAGCTGGCGCACCTCATACGCCAGGGCAAGGCTCACCCCGCTGGAATTGTCGCAGCGCCCGTCGGCTTCGTCCATGTGTGCGAGTCAAAGCATATGGTCAAGCCCTTTCACGACATCCCTAAGCTCATCATTGAGGGACGCAAAGGGGGCAGCAATCTTGCGGCAACACTAGTCAACGCGACCCTTAGCTATGGCGATGCCGAGACGCTCAAGCCAGGTCGTGACTTATGAAAATCATCCTCATAGGACTTAGCGACGACCGGGAGCAACGGTGGAGCCCAGAGCTACTGGAGCGACTCGCTGGTGAGCGCGTCTTCTCGGGCGGTGCACGGCACCACGAGATTGTCCGTGAGATCTTGCCGACAGCGTATCATTGGATCGATATAACCCCACCGATAGACGATGTGATCGAGCAGTACAAAGCGTACGATACGGTCGTCGTCTTCGCTTCGTGCGACCCCATCTTCAACGGCATCGGGCAGCGCATCATGCAGCTTCTTCCCGAGGCTGAGATCGAGCTGCACCCTTACTTCCACTCCCTACAGCTCCTCGCTCATGTAGCACTGCAGCCTTACCAAGATATGCACGTCGTGTCGCTCACGGGGAGACCGTGGCAAGCCTTTGATGCTGCATTGATCTCAGGCGAGCGCATGATCGGCATCCTGACCGACCGCAAGGAACACACCCCTCAGCGTATCGCTCAGCGTATGCTCGACTACGGCTACGACAACTACAGAGCCATCGTTGGTGAGCATCTGGGCAATAGGGAGCGACAGCAGCTCTACCGTCTCTCTATTGCGGAAATGTCAGAGCGCACCTTCGCCTATCCCAACAACTTAATCCTCATTCAGACGAAGCCCTTGCCTCGTCCCTTTGGCATTCCCGATGCGGACTTCATCCCGCTCCACGGACGTGAGCGGATGATCACCAAGCGGGCGATACGTCTCGAGACACTCTCGCAGCTAGACCTGCACCAAGCGCACGTCCTGTGGGACATCGGCTCCTGCACCGGCTCCGTCTCTATCGAGGCTCGCCTACAGCAGCCGAGCCTGCAGGTGGTTGCCTTCGAGATACGTCCCGAGGGCGCCGAGCTCCTCGATGCCAATGCGCGTCGTCACCACACCCCTGGTATTACCTTCTGCGGGGGTGACTTCCTTTGCACCGACCTTGACCCCTTGCCTCAGCCCGATGTTGTCTTTATCGGCGGGCATGGCGGACATCTGCAGGAGATCGTTGAGGAGGTGTGGCGTCGTCTCGCTGGAGGCGGGCGGATCGTCTTCAACTCCGTCTCGAGCGAAAGCCAGGAGGCCTTCAGACGAGCCATTGCATCTGTCGGGGGCTCCATCGCCTCCACGACCCGTATGCAGATCGATGACTACAACCCGATAGCTGTCTTACAAGCGACCAAAAGCACTCATTAATTAGTATGAACTCAAAACCACGCATAGCGATCCTTGCCATCTCTCCTGATGGTCAAAAGATCGCACTACAGATAGCGAGCCAACTGCCCGACGTAAAGCTCTATACGACACATCCGGAGAAGGCAAGCGACTCATTCACCCTGCTGCCCAGCCTTGCCGAGGGGGCTAAGTGCCTCTTTGCCGAGAGCGATGTCTTACTCTTTGTCTCCGCCATGGGGATCTGCGTTCGCACCATTGCCCCACTGCTCAGAGACAAGCATCACGACCCAGCGGTTCTCTGCGTAGACACCACGGGACGGTATGTCATCTCCGTCGCTTCGGGACACATCGGCGGTGCCAACGAGTGGACCGAGCGCATCGCGCACATACTAGGTGCTGAGCCAGTCATCACCACCCAGAGCGATCGGCAGGGGCTGTGGGCGTTAGACACTTTGGGCGCAGAAAGCGGGTGGAGCAGCGAGACCGCCGGATGTAGTATGAACGCCGCCATCACCACCTTTGTCAATAAGCGTCCCGTCGCCCTGCTCCTTGAGATGCGCTCCGAGGGTACCGCCTACCTAGAGCGCACCCACCCAGAGCATGTGGACCTTTACTACCGCTACGAGGATATCGACCAGAGCCGCTACGACCTGCTCATAGCGGTTAGCTTTCGCCTATTGGAGGGCTTGACTATCCCTTGTCTCTACTTCCGTCCGCCACTCCTGCACCTCGGTGTGGGGTGTCGCCATCTGGCAAATCCCGAGGGCGTCGTGGCGCACATCCTCTCCGACATTCGTGCCAAAGGGTACGCCTCCAGTGCCATCGCCACGATCAATAGCATCGAGCTCAAGCGTGGCGAACCGATCCTCGAGGAGCTCTCCCAGCACTTGGGCAAGCCTTGCCACTTCTACAGCAGCGACGAGCTAGCTGCCATCGAGGTGCCCAACCCCTCGGAGCGTGTCGCCACAGCCACTGGATCGACGAGCGTTAGCGAAGCTTCCGCACTCGCAGCCAGTCAGGGCGGACTTCTTATTATAGAGAAGCAAAAAGGCTGTCTCACGCCACAGAGCGACTTCACTTATAGCCTTGCCGTAGCACCTGAAGGGTTGCCTCACGGGCATATAGAGATCGTCGGGGCGGGTCCGGGAGACCCTGAGCTAATCTCCGTGCGTGGCAAGCACTTCCTCGAGCGAGCCGACCTGATCCTCTATGCTGGTAGCTTAGTCCCTATCGAGCTAACCTACTATGCTAAGGAGGGTGCCACTGTGAAAAGCTCCGCAGATATGAATCTCGAGGAGCAGTTTGCCTTGATGAAGGAGTTTTACGACAAGCACGCTCTCATCGTGCGGTTACACACGGGAGACCCCGCCATCTTTGGCGCCATACAGGAGCAGATGGCACTCTTCGACGAGGCGGGAATGAGTTATCACATCACGCCCGGCATCTCCTCTTTCCTAGCCGCCGCCGCAGAGCTTAGGTCTCAGTTTACCATCCCCGAGCGTGTGCAGACCATCATCCTAACTCGAGGCGGAGGTCGCACGCCAATGCCTGAGCGAGAGCAACTGCACAAGCTAGCCGCCTCGCAGAGCACGATGTGCATCTACCTCAGTGCCACCCTTGCCGAGGAGGTGCAGCGGGAGCTACTCGTTCACTACCCACCCACCACACCCGTGGCGGTCTGCTACAAGCTCACTTGGCCTGAGCAGCGCATCTATCGCGGTCAACTCTCCGAGCTGGCGCAGATAGTTCGTGAGCACCACCTCACGCTCACCACGCTGATGGTCGTCGGGGATGCTATCGATAACCGTGCGGGGCTCTCCAAGCTCTACAACGACAACTTCAAGCACCTCTTCCGCCGATGGAGGCATCACACCCGATAGCGATCGTTTCTCTCGGTGCTGCTACGCCTGAGGATATCTCCATGCGGGCCTATGGCAAGCTCCAGGCGGCAGACGAGATCTATTGCCTAGGCGAGGCCGCTCACCGAATTGTTGCTGCGCTACCCGAAGGCACCGCCCTCGCTCAGCACTGTCAGATCCTAGAGATCCCGATGAGCAGTGACCGAACAGAGGCGATCCGCTATTACGAGCAGCTTGCCACCCGACTGTTAGATCAGCAGGGTAGGGGACTCGCTTGTAGTGTCGTCACTATCGGCGATGCGGGTACCTACGCCACGGTGCAGTATCTCGCCGACCTCTTACGTCAGGCTGGTGCCGAGATAGATGTTGTGCCGGGAATACCTTATTACATAGCAGCGGTCGCAGCTTTTGGTCAGGGGCTGGTGCGCCAAGACGAGTCGCTCCTTGTGCTGAGCAAAGTCGACAGTGAGTCTCAGCTTCGCGAAGCACTGGCGCAGGGACATACGGTGGTGGTGATGAAGCTCTCGCGCTGTGCCGACTTCGTTCGTAAGGTGATCGCCAAGGACCACAACGACTTCATCTACGCCGAGCATCTCGGCAATCCCGCTCTAGAGCTACTTACTAGTGATCGAGAGACGCTCCTTTCTCGTCAACCGATCCCTTATTTCTCGCTCATCATCATACGTCCCAGTTGAGGGATCTCCCGATAACCCGCCTCTAATCTCTAACGTCTAACTTCTAATTTGGTAGCCACGTGGCAATTTTTTATTTTCCACGTGGGAAATCGGAAATACTTCGGACTTATCATTTGATTCTTCCGAAGTATCATTTGATTCCTCCGAAGTATCATTTGATTCCTCCGAAGTTTTATTTTGCCTCCACGTGGAGATTAGATATTAGAAGTTAGAGATTAGAGAGGGAGCAGAGAGATTGCTGCTTGAGAGATTTGTGCGGATCTAGATGTCGCGTGCGATCGGTTGCTCAGCAATGCTTTTTTTACTACCTTTGTGGCGCATAAAAGCTCCTTTAACCAAGTTCGTTACTTCTATGGTTAGGTTGCCTGCTTCTATTGATTTTACCTATTGGTGTATGAATAGATATCCTGCAATCGTTGTACAGCTCTTAGCTCTGCTACTCCCAGCTACGTTGATGGCGCAGACCAGCACATCGACACCGACCGACTCGCTCGCTTGGGCAGCGGTAGACTCGCTCTCAGTCCTTAATCTGGATGAGGTGGTCGTGACGGGTACCGGTACGAACTACCTCCTCAAGAATGCCCCTGTACAGACCGAGATCATCAATGCGAAGACGCTAGAGAGCTACGGATCAGCGACGCTTACGGAGATACTCTCGGGTCTGATCCCGTCGATAGACTTCAGTCATAGCGATATGGGCACAGCTATGCAACTGGGCGGGCTGGGGAGTCAGTATATCCTCATTCTCGTCGATGGCAAAAGGCTCATGAGCGATCTGGGAGGACAGACGAACCTCGATATGATCGATCCGACCCGCATCGAGCGCATTGAAGTGGTCAAGGGAGCTGCCTCAGCACTCTACGGCAGTGACGCTATCGCAGGTGTCATCAACATCATTACCAAGAAGAGCCGTGACAACCTATCCATAGATAATAGCACGCGCGTCGCCTCTTATGGCGTGGTCAATCAGTCTAACGCTTTTCAGTACAAGGTGGGCGACTGGACGACGCTGACCGACTTTAATCTAAAGCACTCGGACGGCTGGCAAAACACTACCTGCGAGGATCCAAATCGATACGAGTATCCTATCACGAACTCGGTCAATAATACCTCCAATCCCTACCTAGACTGGCAGATAGGGCAGCATCTCTACTGGCGACAGGGCGAGCCTCTCTCAGCCTATGTAGAGGGCAACTACTACCGCAAGGATATCCACCGCCCAACGGGTGTGCCTGACTATAAGACTTACGATTTCCGCTATCACAACACCTCCGCAGGTGCTGGCATGCGCTGGCAGACACCACAAGGAGCTGTCTTGACGGCTCAGATGCAGTACTACATGCACGCTTACTACTACGTCTACACGGGTGAGACCTGGGCTAAGGAGTTCCTGCCTGGAGGCAAGGAGCTGAGCTTCCCATACTTCCCTGGGGATGTGGGACTGCAGAGCAATCAACAGCGCATCACGACACAACTCAAGGGGGTCTTTGCGCTCCCCTTCGACCAGCGGCTCAGTGCGGGTGTAGACCTGCATCACAACTGGCTCATAGCACCGCACCGACTAGACGAGGATCGTGTCGATGACTTCCGCGCGGGACTATACCTGCAGGATGAGTGGACACCTACGCGGAGCTTTAACCTAACGGCAGGTGCTAGACTAACCTATCACCCGGCCTTTGGCGCTAAGTTTACCCCTAAGGTCTCACTCCTCTACAAGCTAGGCCCTGTCAATCTGCGTGCTACCTACTCCGAGGGCTTTAAGACCCCGACGATCAAGGAGCTCCACTACCGATACATTCGCCAGATGGCGATGATCGTACTTCATCTAGGCAATCCACATCTGAAGGCAGAGACGAGCCGTTACATCTCGGGTAGCGTGGAGTATCATAGTCCTATTGTCAATGTGAGTGTCACGGGGTATGCCAACTTCCTCAACAACATGATCACGCTGGTGACGATACCACGCTCGGAGGCACCTAGTGATCTCCTTGTCTCGTACAATCCTAACCGCATTCGCCAATACAAGAATATGGATAGTGCGAAGACCTATGGTGCTGATGTTACAGCCAAGTGGCGCATCTACAAGCAGTGGACGCTGATGACCAGCTATAGCTACCTCGACACGGATGCACTCCTCTACGATGATGAGAAGGGCGAGATGCGTCAGGTCACGATCGACGGTATGGCGCATCACCGCGCTACTGTGGGACTATCGTGGAGTCAAACCTTCCACCAGCAGCGATACAAGCTCGCCGTGGGTCTCTACGGACGTATGCAGAGTACCCGCTACTATCAGGATGATGGCAATGGTAAGCCCTATCATCTCTGGCGTCTCAATACGCAGCAGACGATCATACCCAATGAAAACTGGTTTATCGACCTGAACGTCGGTGTCGATAACCTACTCAACTACTACGAGACCACACCACACGGTCTGCACTACGGCACCTCGACGCCAGGACGTACGCTCTATATGACTCTGAGCGTACACTTCGGGCGAGCCAAGCAGATTACGCCGACTAAGCGCTCCTCTCGTCACGCTCAGGAGGATGAGGAGGATTAGAAAAACTTTGTTTCTCCTAACGCACTACACATTATCAAGCCAACACACACACACAAACTTAAAATAACTTATAACCCCTATCAACAATGAAGAAGCTATTGACAATCTTATCACTCTGCGCTCTCGGACTGACGCTCTTGACTTGCGTAGGCTGCCAGGAGGACAACAACCTAGCTCTCTCAAATCACGACAAGAAGCTACAGGCTGTCACCAAAGAGGTGCAGACAAAGAAAACGACAGACAAGGCACTACTCCTCGTCTCCTTCGGCAGTACCTGGGACAAGCCTCAGGAGACCTTTAAGCAGATCCAGGCGCGCTTTAAGAAGCAGTTCCCCGACAGAGACCTCTACTTCTCCTTTACCTCAGAGATCTGTATGACACGTTGCGGTCAGAAGGGGTGGAACTACTACTCTCCCAACTTCTACCTAGAGGCTCTCGGAGCTGCTGGTTACAAGGACATAGCAGTGCAGTCGCTCCACATCGTACCTGGTGAGGAGTTCCTGCGTGTCAAGAACTACATCAAGGACTTCCGCAACAATGGTGAGCACCCTGAGTTTGCCAAGACGACAGTTTACCTCGCTGGTCCGCTACTAGAGACCGAGGAGGACTGCAAGCGTGTCGCTGCTGAGCTACACAAGATCTACGGCAAGGAGGTCGCTGCTGGCAAGCTCGTTAGCTTCATGGGACACGGTAACCCCGAGGACATGAACTACGGCAATGGTAACTCGCGCTATCCTATGATCGAGAAGGAGCTACAGAAGCTCAGCCCCAACTACTTCGTCGCTACCGTCGATATGGAGGGTAACCTTGTAGACGACCTGATCGCTCGCGCTAAGAAGGCTGGCAAAACCTCTGGCACGATGCTCCTACACCCGCTCATGTCTATCGCTGGTGACCACGCTAACAACGATCTCAAGGGTGGTGTCGATCCGCAGAATCCTGAGGAAGGAAGCTGGCGCGATGAGATGAACAAGGCTGGCTACAAGTGCACGCTAGATGGCTGCACGATGAACGGCCTAGCTGACTATCCCGCTATCGTCAACGTATGGGTAGACCACATGACGAAGGCTCTTGCTGATGAGCCTCTCTACACTCCAGAAGAGGACTAATATCAAGCAGATTCCCTAGTCGCTGTGGCATCTCGCCATAGCCACACGGTGGCATCATGCAATCAGTCCCCCATATACACGGATCGTATATGGGGGACTGCGCTATCTATGGAATATATCTTCACAACCTCCTATGACATCTACAGCTCTAGAAAAAGCGACCGCACTGCTCACAGAGCTGGAGCAGCGTCGTGAGCCTGACTATGCGGCCTTTATGGCACTACGTACTAAAGTCTCCTCACGACCCGAGAGCGTCCTCGGTATTCGTATGAAGTGGTTACGACAAGCCGTAAGGCAGCTTAGTGCTTTGCTCACGCTCGATGAGGCTATTGATCTACTCCACGAGAGAGCCCTCGCATGGTATGAGTACAAGATCATCTTCGGAGGCGTCATCGGTCGTCTAGCTTCAGCTGGCGAGGGGCTGCCTCTCCTCTATCCCCTCTGCGACGGCTGGGCGGTGCCTGACTACTACAAAGAGGTTCTAGCAGGCTGGGCTAGGAGAGGGGAGACGGAGCGACAGATAGTCCTCCGCTCGATGGCAGAGCATACTCACGACGCCAACCCTTACGCACGGCGGCTCACCATCGTTGCTTGGCTCGACCTCATACGTCACGGTTTGGCCACGCCTTGGGCAGCTCTAAACCATGTTGCTCCGCTACAGCACGATGAGGCGTATTACGTCCAGATGGCGATAGCGTGGCTTCTGGCTGAGATAACGCTCACAGGCGACGCCTCCATCGTCGAAGCCATCCGCACAGATATCACGGACGCCACGCTACTCCGTATGTACCAGCAAAAGCTTCGTGACTCCCGTCGCAATAGTTTCTAGTTTGGCGTTCGTGACATATCAAGTGGGGTCGCTTGAGGGTAAGTTTGTATCTTTGCCCCTATGAATGAACGTGCAGAGAGAATAGAGACGACCGACTCGATCATAAAACGTGAGTTGGTGACGCTCCCCGAGGAGTTGCGTGACCCTAGTCGCTATGAGGTGATGGCTCCTGTGGGGTCGTATGAGAGCTTGAGTGCTGCGATACGTGCTGGAGCGAATAGCATATACTTTGGCATTGAGGCGCTCAATATGCGAGCGAAGTCTGCCTACAACTTTACGACAGACGACCTCTATCGTATCGTGGAGACCTGCCGAAGGAGTGGCGTGAAGAGTTACCTGACGGTCAATACAATCATCTACGACGAGGACCTAACGCTACTTCGCGAGATCCTCTACCATGCGCAGCAGGCACAGGTCACGGCGGTGATCGCTGCCGATGTGGCGACCCTGATGGAGGCGCATCGCCTGGGGCTGGAGGTGCATCTCTCTACGCAGCTCAACATTAGTAACTGGGAGGCTCTGCGCTTCTACGCACAGTTTGCCGATGTGGTGGTCTTGGCTCGTGAGCTTAACTTAGATCAGGTGGCAGAGATCAGACGTAAGATCGCTGAGGAGCATATCGTCGGGCCGTCGGGTAGGCTGGTGGAGATAGAGATGTTTGCCCACGGGGCGCTCTGCATGGCGGTCTCGGGCAAGTGCTATCTGAGCTTGCATCATCAAGCTACGAGTGCCAATAGGGGTAGCTGCGCACAAATCTGTCGCCGAGGCTACCGTGTCTACGATGATCGTCAAGGGGTCGAGCTGGAGGTGACGCACCCGAACATTATGTCGCCGAAGGATCTGAAGACGATCCACTTCATCAATAAGATGATGCTGGCAGGTGTCACGGTCTTTAAGATAGAGGGACGCGCTCGTGGACCTGAGTATGTCTCTACGGTGGTACAGTGCTACCGAGAGGCTATCGACGCTGTCTGTGCGGGCACTTACGATGAGGCTCGGATAGCGCAGTGGAATGAGCGGCTACGGGAGGTCTTCAACAGAGGTTTTTGGGATGGTTACTATCTCGGACAGCGGCTGGGCGAGTGGACACCTTTTGCGGGCTCTAGTGCTGTGCGGGAAAAAGAGTACGTGGCACACATTGTCAAGTACTTTAGCAAGATAGGAGTCGCTGAGGTGGAGGTAGAGAGTGGCGAGCTAGCACTGGGCGATCGCATTCTGATCATCGGGCCGACGACGGGCGTGGTCGATATGACGCTCTCGGAGATGCGCTACGAGTTGGAGCCGGTCTCTCGTGCTACTAAGGGGCAACGCATCTCCATCCCTGTACCGCGCAAGGTGCGGGCGAATGACAAGCTCTACCTCTTTAGAGAGCGTACGGAGGTACAGCACTTCAAGGGGTAGGGAATAAAACTAGGAATAACCATTTTCACTAAAGAAACAACTATATCAGATGAAACCACCAATCAAATATCAGTATGGTCTCACGCTCAAGGTGCGAGACTACGAGTGCGACCTCCAGGGCGTGGTCAACAATAGCAACTATCAGTGCTATATGGAGCACACCCGCCACGAGTTTTGGCTGGCACTGGGCGATAGCTTTGCTGAGATGCACGACGAGGGGCTTGATCTCTTCGTCTACAAGGTCTCTATAACCTATCATCGCTCGTTGCGGAGTGGCGATACCTTTCACACGGCACTGCGTGCCAGACGTGAGGGGGTAAAGCTCATCTTCGACCAGGTCATCGTACGTAGTGACGGCGTGAAGTGCGCCTCGGGCGTGGTTGAGGCGGTCGCAGTGCAGAACGGACGGACAACCCGTGGAGAGTGCTTCGAAGGTATCATGGCTCGCGCTGAAGCTTACAGCGAGAGTCATCCGTATGAATTAACGATCCTCTAGTGATGGCCGAGCTCCTCTTCGTTCTATATCTCCTCTCTGTCATCGGGGGCATAGTTATTTTGCTAGGAGAGGAGCGTAGTGCAGTCTCTTCGATCCCGTGGATACTGGTTGTCATCTTTCTCCCTGTTGTAGGACTCCTGCTCTACATTATTTTCGGCTACTCGCTGAGACGCAAACAGCTGATCGATGTGGAGGTGAGGCGATCGCTCTCGGATGCGCCTGTAGAGACTAAGTTGCTGCCTAGCGCAGCGGTTGAAGAGATCGCAGATCGTAAGCTCACATCGCTTTCCTCTCTTATAGAGCGACTGACGGATACGCCCCTGACAACTGCTAATGAGCTGACGCTCTATAACGACAGTCGCGAGTGGCTTGTAGCTTGTCGTGATGCTATCGCACAGGCTCAGCACTATATCTACATCGAGCTGTATCGCATTGAAGAGGGACCATGGCTGGACGCTTTGCTAGATCTACTTGCAGAGCGCATTCAGGAGGGCGTAGCTCTCTACTGGCTCTACGATGACGTGGGGTCGCGAAGCTTGAGTCGGCGTTATCGCAAGCGGATGGAGCAGTTGGGCGGAGAGGTCGCTGCCTTTCTCCCTGTACGCTTTCGGCTTCTTACGAGCCGTGTGAATTACCGCAACCATCGTAACCTAGTGGTGGTGGACGGTGCCATGGGCTTTACGGGGGGCAATGTGCTGCTCTCGGAGCTACAGCACTTGCCTCAAGGGGCGCAACCTCTGGCGACGACTCACCTGCGCATAAGCGGACTAGCAGTACGACAACTGGAGTACAGCTTTGCGCTGGACTGGTACGTGGCGACGAAGCAACTACTCTCGCCACAGCAGAGCTCCTCTACCACGGCAATAGTTGAGCCGATCAAGATGCAGATTTTCCCAACGCACCCCACGGACGACTTCCCCTCACTAGAAATGATCTTCACGCACGCCTTCCTGCAGGCGCGCCAGTCGCTCTACATCGAGTCGCCTGTCTTGATCCCCACCTCTAGCATACAGCAGGCGCTGATCTCTACGGCACTCTCAGGTGTACAGGTACGGGTAATCCTACCTCGTCGTGGTCGTAGCTGGCTGGCGCCTAAGGCTTCGCACGCATTCTTTACAGACCTGCTGCGGGCTGGCGTGGAGATATACTATTACGATGGCTTGCGTGAGGCTACTTATGCAGTAGTAGATAAGGAGAGCGTGGTGACGGGGACACCGTACCTAGACTTTAGAAGCTTTGAGTACAACTTCGACTTGACTACCATTGCCTATTCCCCGGAGGTCGTACGGCAGTTTGTCGATAGCTTTGAGACGACCCTCGCCCTCTGTCGTAGGGTAACCCCACGACGCAATAGGCTGTGGAGACGTATCGCTCATGGTGTGATGCGTCTGCTGACACCTCTGATATAAGTTACTTGTTTAAGTGGTCGTGTAGTGGCGATAAAACGCTACTAAAGTGCGTAGATCCACGCTCCGGCAAAGCTGTCGGATAGAGTGGACACGGCACGACGTAGTTCGTTGGCACGCTCCTCAGAAGAGCTGATGCCTGCGATGACGAGACAGCGAGAGGACTCCTGGACGATCTGTAGGGAGACCCCTTCGGTCTGAGTCTGGTCAGCTGTTACCTCTTCGATAAATCGCTCTGCACGCTTAGGACCTTTGAAGACCCCAACGACGACAGCGTGGCTCCCTTGCTGTAAAGCCTCGTCGTGCGTGATAACTAGAGACGAAGATGCGGCATGCTCTGGAGTCTCAGAGACGATTTCCTCCTGTGTTGCAGCTTTTGGAGCTATAGCTATGCTTGGTTGGGCTTGCTTTTGCTCTGGAGTCACTACGCTTGCCTCATCAAGCCAGCCGTAAGGAACGAAGCCCGCACTGTAACGATCTGGGTTACTGTCAGAGCTGATGGGTAGTAAGCAGAGGAGGCATATAGCACCCGCAGCAGCCCAATTGGCCGCAGTCCGATTAATTCGTATCGTCCAATACTTCCGATCACTCTTCGCCTCACTGGCAGGCTCGGTAGTGGTGTGCTCGACAGGGGAGACGGCTGGGAGCAAGCAACTCTGAGGGTAGAGTCCGTAGGAGTGTATCGATCTCAGACCTTGTCGCTCCTGTACAGGGGTAAAGAGTAGCTCTCCACTCTCCTGTAGCGTGAGGGTGCCGAGATTAGAGCCGATAGTCAGGGTGCCCGACTGGTATAGTTGGTGCCTGATCACGGTCACATCGGAGTCTACCACTAGACGTGCTCTGCGTACGGATAGCCCTAGGGTGCGTGCGTAGCAACTGTCTAGGATGCCGTCACGATCTACTAGAGAGGCGTTGAATGAGATGCGCTGTCCTGCTGGCGTGATGACGTTGAGATCCTTGTCATAGAGTGGAGGCGTTTGCTCCACGATGAAGGCTCCTATCGTAGGGAGTACGACGCAGTCATGCAGCAGTAAAGCCTGCTCTAAGATATCTCCGATGCGATACATTGCGATGTGAAGGCTAAGAGTGGATGGTTAACGAACGAGTTAGGTGCAGCTACATAGTGTAGCCTCTTTGATGGAGTAGGAAGAGAACTTCCGCTCCTCACCACAAAGTTAAGCAATCTCCACGAACTGGAGCGTGTGGTGCGGAGCGGAAGTGCCGATAGATTTCGTTAAGTCTTTGGAAGCTAGTGGCTCATCGAGACCTAGTCGTTCATCGAGGCGAGGAACTCAAGGTTGGTCTCCGTCAACTCGATGCGCTGCTTGAGGAACTCCATCGCCTCCACCGTATTCATGTCAGATAGGTGGTTGCGTAGGATCCACATGCGCTGCAAAGTTGTCGAGTCTAGTAGGAGATCGTCACGACGGGTGCTGCTAGCGAGGATGTCGATAGCGGGGAAGATGCGCTTGTTCGACAAGCGACGATCGAGCTGTAGCTCCATATTGCCGGCACCCTTGAACTCCTCAAAGATGACGTCATCCATCTTGGATCCAGTCTCGGTCAGAGCCGTCGCTAAGATGGTGAGGCTACCGCCGTGCTCGATGTTTCGCGCAGCTCCGAAGAATCGCTTTGGCTTTTGCAGCGCATTCGCCTCGATACCTCCTGAGAGGATCTTGCCCGAGGTGGGCTGTACCGTATTGTAAGCACGTGCGAGGCGCGTGATCGAGTCTAGCATGATGAGCACATCGTGACCGCTCTCGACCATACTCTTAGCCTTAGCTAGTACCAGCTCAGCGAGCTTCACGTGGTGGTCGGCAGGTTCGTCAAATGTCGAGGCGACTACCTCAGCATTGACATTACGTGCCATATCGGTCACCTCCTCGGGACGCTCGTCGATCAGGAGAATGATCATGTAGACCTCTGGATGATTGGCAGAGATCGCATTAGCAATGTCCTTGAGTAGCATCGTCTTACCTGTCTTAGGCTGAGCGACGATGAGTCCACGCTGTCCCTTGCCGATGGGTGTGACCAGATCCACGATGCGCATGGCGGTCTTGTCGTAGACTGCTGCGATGCCCTGAGACTCTAGCTTAAACTTCTCCTCTGGGAAGAGTGGAGTTAGCATGTCAAAGGAGACACGATCTAGATTGTCCTTAGGATGACGTCCATTGACGAGCAGGATGTTCTGTAGTAGGAAGTACTTCTCACTACCCTTAGGCGGGCGGATACTTCCCTCGAGGACATCACCCGTCTTGAGGTGCCACTTCTTGATCATGTCCGCTGGGACGTAGATGTCGTCTGGTGAGGGGAAGTAGTTATAGTCTGAGCTGCGGAGGAAGCCGTATCCCTCTTGGGAAACCTCTAACAGTCCGCTAGCGGTCAGTATGTCGGAGAAGTCGTATGAAGTCTCCTCTTCCTCCTCTTTACTTTTGTTGTTCTGCTGCTTACCCTTCTGTGTTGACTCGTCGGAGTCTGCCTTTTGGGGTTCTTTGTGTGATTCGCTGAGCACTTCGCCTAGCAGTGAGTCTGCATCGGGATGGGTGAAGACCATAGGGGTCTCCTGCTGCTCTTCCTCCACCTCTTGCTTACCTTGCGTGCGCTTGTCTGAGGGCTGTTTGTCCTCCTTCTCAGATTTATCAGACTTGTCAGACTGATTCGTTGGCTCCTGGCGTTTGTTATTTCGATTGTAGCGCTCCTTATTGTTGTTATTGCGCTGATTATTGTTGCGCTTTGCACCCTTCTCTTCAGACTGTGTAGCAGCTGCCTCCTCGACGATAGCGATAGCCTCTTGCCGGTCTATCTCAGTAGGTTGATCGGCTGAGCCACTCTTGTCTGCTTTAGTATTTCGCTTGTTCTGTCGAGAATTCGATTGTTTCTTTCGCTCTGGCTTAGTACTCTCGTCTTTGGAGTCCTTTTTCTCCTCTTTATTTGCTTTGTTATTGCGGGAGTTGCCCTGCTTCTCTTTGCGCTTGTTACTCTGCTGCTGCTCGACTGTTTGGGTGGCTACAGCTTCCGCCTGAGCGTCTAGAATCTGGTAAATGATCTCCTTCTTTTCGGAGGCCATCTTGGTAATCTCTAGCTCGGAGGCAACCTCTTTGAGTTGCTCCTCCGTCATCCCGTTGAGATCTACGATGGTGTACTTCTGCATGGTGTACTATGTTATGCTGGATAAATGCACCTTACTGCTTGTTGCAAAGGTCTATCACGCTACAATGCTGAGCCCCGGTGTGAAGCCACAAGCGAGATGATAGAGGCAACAGAATCAACGATCTAACAAGAGCTGTGGCGAGACAGCTAGCTAGTATCAAGGTCGACCTAAGTAAGGTGTGTAATGTGTGAATAGGCTGAGTGATGGGTCAGTCCTATATGATATGGGACGCTCTGCTCGGTCGTTATTATCTAGGTCGAGACAGAGCCAAAGCTACTTCCGTAGCAGATCGTAAGCCCCTCCTACATGTGCTGTATCATATTGTGCAACTCTTTGTATCTGTACAGCTTAGGAGCGCATCGATCTAGTGACTCATCCGCTTCTAGAGACAAAGGTACGAAAAAGTGCGCAGATACAGCATTCTCTTCTCTCATCGGGGAGGGCTGACGCATTATACGGGGTAGGTTTCCCTACGTCTAGGATCTCGGGAAATGGAGGAAATAGAACAACCCTCCGTGGAAGATCTAGGATTATCCAGTGAGCAAATGAAAAATTCTTCCGAAGT